>NZ_JAFNOP010000004.1:0-235924 GCF_026536195.1 Gilliamella sp. B2969 | reverse complement strand
GGGCATCGGGCATCGGGCATCGGGCATCGGGCATCGGGCATCGGGCATCGGGCATCGGGCATCGGGCATCGGGCATCGGGCATCGCAATTTTTTGTTCAAAAATCCATCTTTAAATTTATTTCTACATTTTCCAAATATTAATCAAAGTAAACAATCCTTTGTCAAAATTTGTTTCAGAAAGGGCATAATAAATTTAGGATTATCAAACCTCTTTTTGTTATTAATGTTGACAGCGTTATCGATAAAGCCGGTGTATGGCTTAAACTCACAAACAGCTCAAGTAATTAATGGCACAGGGCCTTATTTAACGTTTGATAATGGAAAGACAGTGTCAACAACAATATTACCACTGTTATCGCTAACGTTACCGAATAATAAGGTGATAAGCGCCTTGGAAGACAAATCATCAGTAGTCGAGCCCATTGTGATAGAAAAAGTGCCGACAACTTTTAATGATATTAAAACCTATTTACCTTTTAGTAATTATCCATCAATGCCGTTAGCTAATGTGATAGTGGCAAATAATTATTGGCGTGATGCAGATGGAGATAAACTTTTTACCATAACGGGTTCTATGAGAGTGAAATGGGAAACGTACGATGGTGAAGATGTGACCGATTATGTGAAATCGAATCCGAATAGTGAGTTAGATGCGTGTAAATCTCCCTATAAATTAACCCTTAGTGCCGATGATGGTGCTTTAGCAACCCGTTATGGTATACCGGATATAGGTCAATTTACGGGGGCAAGCCACAGTTATTATATTTTATCTAAACGCGAAGTATGTTATCTCAAACCTAACGCAACAATTGTGCTACCCGCTAAGCAATGGTTAACTAATAATCAAAAGGGCGATTTTAACTTTGATTCAGATTCAGATAATTGGTGGAATATACCAGACAGCACAAAACCTGATCCTCTTAATGGCGGTGGTTATACTTCAGATTATGTGCCTAATTTGGGTTTTAAAGCGGTGCCATCAGTATCGTCAAATAAGTTTCCTTCTACTGGCTTTCCTGGTGCACAGTTTCAGCTAATATTAACTGGTGCGCAAACAGATTATAACTATTCTGTTCCTAACAATCCTGGTGGAAAAGTCTCGATTGATAAATTAGGCAACGTATTACTTAATGATAAGCCTTCTGGACCTGTCACTGTTCGGGCAACGTTAAAAAACAATCCATTGTTGACGTATGATTATACTTTTGATCCACGAGGTATTTGGGTTGTACCTTATGAATTTGCATATAATTGGCAGAATGCGTCTAATTTTTGTAGTTTGATAACTCGTAAAGAATTAACTAATTCCCCTCGTAGTGCTGCGCCAATGAATTGGCTTTATCAATACAGTGCTTATACAAGGTCTATTGGCGAAAGTATTTTGGGTGAATGGGGACATTTAGATAAAAATACCTATCCAAAATCACACTGGCTAGATCAGCTGTTTTGGACAGCAGACTATTGGGGAACATTATCGGGTGGTAACAGTGCGCACTTTCGAATAGGTTTGTACTATGGTGATGTTGGTGTGGGTGTCGATACCAATATGCATTATGTTTTATGTAAAGAATGATTTAACTACGTGCTTATTTAATGACTATCCAATTGATTTAAATAGTATAAATTAGATAAGGATTTCATGTTGCAAAAGGATTTATGATCAATATTTGTCACAAGTTGGATTATCAACAGAATTTAAATAAGGTATTTTTATTTAAAGAAGGTGCTTTTTTAAGCACATATAATCCAACTGTATTTGTCATTAACCAGCAATTAGGTTACTGTTTTAAAATTGTTTTATTTCAATTTAAAACATATCTTAATAAGTCGATTTTTGTGTGTAGCTTTTTCCGTAACTAAGCTAAGCGAACATTTGCCATAAGTGATTTCAACCGAGTTTGGCGTACAACTTGAGTGCGAGTATGGAGTGGATGGTTATAGCGATGAATACACGCGACGTTGCCATAACATTAACGAAGTAAATGTTGTGGCAAAAGCCCGCAACGAGTCGTTGTAAACGAACGAGGCGCGGGCGTCGGAGCCGCAAGCATACAATTAGATTAAAATTTAAGCAATACATCTATTTAACTCAGTAAGCAGCAGGTAAGTTATTCACGCGGTTGGTCGCCAAATCTTTTTTCTTCAGACGCTGATTTGGTTTTATAGAGCGTTAAAAATAATAAATAACAAGCTTGTCGTAGTATAAGTGGCATAAAAATAGGTCAATAATCATCATAGACATTATTCGAATCTTCGAATGTTATGAGATGTTACACATACTTTTTAAATAGAAAGTAAGCACTACCACCTAATAATATTGTGATGGCATACAGTTTCCATAAACTATGCCAGATAATAGCAAAACTGACATTTTTTAGATAAATCTGCTTTGTTAGTTCGACAAAATGGCGCACCGGATTAATTTCTGTTAGATATTGTAAAAAAATTGGCATGTTTTCGACCGGCGCAATAAATCCTGATAATAATATTGCCGGCATCATAAAGGTAATAATACCAATAAATGCTTGTTGTTGAGTTGAACAAAGTGCAGAAATAAATAAGCCAAATCCAACTAACGATAATCCATAACTAAACATACATAAATAAAAATAAATGAGTGATCCTTGAAAGGTAATGCCATAAAGAAAAATGCTGGCAATCAGTATCAGACTGCCTTGTAACATGGCGACAATAATTGCTGGTATTGCTTTACCAGTAAAAATTTGCCAAGTCATTAAAGGTGAAATGCGTAACTGGTCAAGGGTACCTTGTTCGCGTTCACGTGCTACCGAAAGTGAGGTGACAATCATAACGCCGATAGTCGTAATTAACGCAATTAAGGACGGTAAGATAAAATGTTTATAGTCTAAATTACCGTTGTAACGATGACGGACAATCAATTGACTACTATTTTGCCCTAGTTGTTCTTGCTGATATTGCATAATAATTTGTTGAATATAGCTAGCAGCAATTTGCGCACTGTTAGACTTGCGACCATCTAAAATAATTTGGATTTGTGTGGATTGCCCACTAAGTAATTTTTGCGAGAAATCACTTGGAAATTGCACCGCAACTAAGGCTTTTTGATAATTAATTGTATCACTAATGGCCTGCTGTGAATCGAGTACTAATATTTTAGAAAAAGAACTCGAATGTGCAAATCGATTAATTAACTCTGAACTCGGTTCATCTATTGTTGGTCTATACACGGCTATTGTTGCATTGGTGACATCAAGCGTAGCAGCAAAAGGAAAGATAAAAATTTGCAGTAAAACTGGCATGACTAAAATAAGACGGGTTTGTTTATCTTGCCAAAGTAGGGCGAGCTCTTTTTTTATTAGAGTCAAAGTTCGATATAGGGTTATTGTGTTAATCAATTTTATCATAGTATTTGTTCCGGTTATCTTAATCTAATTGCATACGGGTTTTTTTTAATATCACCACAAATAAAAGACAGATGCAGATGATTAAAAAAAACGCATTAATTAGCATTACTGATACAATATCGCCGGCTAAAAACAGCGTTTGTAAAATATTGACGTAGTAACGAGCTGGGATGATATAAGTAACGAGTTGGATAATGGCCGGCATACTATTGATTTCAAATACGAATCCCGAAAGCATAACGGCTGGTAAAAATGCCGCGTTTAATGCAATCATAGCTGCATTAAACTGGTTGCGGGCTAATGTTGATATCAATAAACCCAGTTGTAAAATAACCAGTAAAAATAAACTACTCACAATTAATAATAGTGTAATCGAACCGCGAAAAGGCACTTGCATGATGCCCACCGTCACAATTACACAAATAATTAACGCGAGTAGACCAATTAGATAATAGGGAATAAGCTTTGATAATAAAAACTCTAACTTAGTCATTGGCGTTGATAATAACGCTTCCATCGTGCCACGTTCCCATTCACGAGCAATCACCAAAGCAGTTAGAATTGAACCTATCACTGTCATAATGATCGTGATAGCGCCAGGCAAAATAAAGTTTTTGCTTATCGCCGCTGAGTTAAACCAAACGTGCGAGGTTATTTCAATACCTTGACGATGGTCAATCAATCGTTGTTGATTTTGCTTTTGTTGCCAAATTTGCCATATGCTCGTTAAATAACCTTGTACAAAATTAGCAGTATTGGGTTCACTGCCATCGGTGATAAGTTGAATAGTTCCTTGGTGATTTTGTACTGCTTGCGCAAAATTAACGGGTATGACAACTATCCCTCGAATTTGTCCGGCGCTTAATTTTGTTGATAATTCATAGCGGTTATTTGAAAACACAGGATCAATAAAAGGGGAACCATTCAATTCTTGTACAAAATCATGAGCCGGCTGACTTTGTTGTTCGACTAATACACCAATACGAATTTTGTTGGAATCTAAACTAATACCATAACCAAATAGGAACAATAATAACAAGGGAATAATAATGGTGATTATCCAGCTACTTGGATCACGAAGGATTTGCTTAATCTCTTTGTTACACAGTGTCAATGTACGGCTGAATGAAAACATCATAATGTTTTTCCTGATTTAGCATCAACGACCAGTTTAATAAAAGTTTGCTCCATAGTTGCATTGTCGGCGACGGATTGCTTTAATTGATTTGGTGAACCTAAAGCAATTACTTTGCCACCATTAATTAAAGCGATACGATCACAATATTCAGCCTCATCCATAAAGTGCGTTGTCACCATAACCGTTACACCTTTTTCAACCAGACTATTAATATGAACCCAAAATTCACGACGCGTTATCGGATCGACACCTGATGTCGGTTCATCTAAAAAGACAATTTCGGGTTTATGCATCAAAGCACAAGCTAAAGCTAAGCGTTGTTTGAATCCTAGTGGCAATGATTCAGGTTTTTTAGCTAACATAGGCTCTAAATCGAATGCGGTTATCATCTCGTTCATGCGTTGTTTTTGTTCATCTGCCATCAAGCCATAAATCCCCGAAAAAAAGCGCAGATTTTGATACACACTCAATTTATCATATAGCGAAAAGCGTTGCGCCATATAGCCAATTCGTTCACGTACTTGGATCGCACTTTTTTTCAGATCTAACCCCAAGACTAAGGCTTTTCCGCGACTAACAGGCAATAAGCCGCACATCATTTTAAACGTTGTTGATTTACCTGCGCCATTTGGACCTAATAAACCAAAAATTTCGCCGCGTTTAATGGTAAAATTTACCTGATCTGTGGCAATAAAGCTGCCAAAAGTTTTTGTCAAATCTTTGGCTTCGATAACAATATCATCGAGTGATCCCGATATTTTCGGCATAATTTTAGTCAATATCGATTCTTTATGAGTAATACCGCCAAGTAAATCGATAAATGCATCTTCAAAACGCCCACAAGTCGGTTTACTGGTAATATCGGGGATAGGCAGATGCTTCAATATTTGCTCAATAGATTGATCTGATTTTATAATCAAGCGAATATTATCGCCTTCAATCACACCGTCACTTACTGCGGGTAATTTTAAAACTGATTGTAATAACGTTCGATTTGATGTAGATGAAGAAAGCAAGTAAACTCGATTGGCAACGCGCTGGGTTAGCCGTTGCGGTTGTCCTTGAAAAAGTAATTCACCTTTATTAAGCAATAAAATGGATTTACATTGTTCAGCTTCGTCAAGGTAAGATGTACTCCAGATGATAAGCATCCCTTCATTGGCTAACTGATGCACCATTTGCCATAGTTCCTTGCGTGAAATCGGATCAACGCCAACACCCGGTTCATCAAGTAACAAAATTTGTGGATCGCCCAATAAAGTACAAGCTAGACCAAGTTTCTGCTTCATCCCGCCGGATAACTTACCGGCTAGTCGTTCAGTAAAGCGCGCCAAATCGGTAAATTTAAGCAGTTTATCGAAAATTTGCTGACGATCTTCGCTTTTGATATCACGTAGATCAGCAAATAAATTAAGATTTTCTAACACGGTCAAATCTTCATAAAGACCAAACTTTTGGGGCATATAGCCTACAATTGTCCGTAGTTGATCGCGGTTTTCTATCGGGTTTAATCCTGCAACAGTAATTTTGCCTTCACTTGGCGTAAGCAACCCTGCTAACATTCGTAACAAGGTAGTTTTGCCGGCGCCATCCGGACCCACCAAACCAGTCACCCCATGTGCGGAAAGGGTTATCGATAACGGCTTTATAGCAATTGTTACCGGTTGATTGTTTTGCACAAACTGTTTGGTGACCTTGTCGAGTACAATTTGCTGATGATTTTGCATAATGTCACCATTATTGTGAAAATTTAATGGTTACCGGCATACCTTGACGTAACATCTCATCTGCTTGCCCTTCACCGGTTTGGTTAATTTGAATTCGCAAACGGTAAACTAAATCAGTGCGTAATACGGGGGTTTCAACCGTTTTCGGGGTAAATTCTGCCGTAGGAGACACAAAGCCAATTTGGCCGATATAGGGTCTGTCCGGCTGAGAATCGGTATATACATAAACGGTTCGACCCGGTACGGCTTGACTTAAATTGACTTCATCGATATAAGCCCGTACCCAAACTGGCCTATCTAACGAAATCGCATAAATCGGTGTGCCTGCACTCAACATCGTACCGGGTTCAACTGCGCGAGTTAAAATGGTGCCGTCAGTAGGAGCATAAAGTTCGGTATCCGATAAATTAAGTTCAGCTTGTTCAAGCTGAGCTTTTGCCACTGCAACGGTTGCTTGTGCTGATTCAATTTCCTCTTTGCGATAACCGTTAGTGAGTTGATCTAGCTTTTGTTTTGCTGTCTGTAAATTGGCTTTGGCTTGATTTCGCAAGGTTAAGCTGTTATCCAGTTGATCTTTAGATATCGAGGCGGATTTAATCAATGTTGCCATGCGTTGATAATTGCTTTCGGCATAATCATAACTCGCTTGATACTGTAAGACTTGTGCAGCAGCTTGCGCGACTTCTTCTTTACGATAGCCGGTGGTGACTAAATCCAATTGCGCTTGCTGCATCATTAAATTGGCTTTCGCCTGATCTAAAGCAATTTGATAAGGTTTAGCATCAAGTTTAGCTAATAGATCACCTTGTTTGATATGATCGCCTTCTTCATGATTCAACTGCATTAAGCGACCTGAAACACGAAAACTACTATTCACAGTGCGAATATCGACATTACCATATAAAACCAGTGAAGCCGGGCTTTTATAAATAAACCAAACGATACAACTTATTGCCAAAATGAATAATAATATTAGAGGTATGAGCTGTTTTTTCTTCATAACTATTCTCGCTTATCGTTATTCAGTAAGGTGCTTTAAAAGTTTAGTTAAGATTGAACGTAACTGCTGCCGTTCTTCCTGCGAAATAATTTGCCAGGCAGCAACCACTTTCTGTTCGATAGGGGGTAACTCTTTTTTAAAAAATTTAGTCCCCTTATTTGTCAAAATCAGACAGTGGGAACGACGATCGTTCGCATCATCTTGACGTTCAATCAGACCATTTGCGACCAAGGTTTCGACACTACGGCTAACTTGGACACGCGAAAAATTGGTTAACTGACTGACTTGTGACGGCTTCACGCCGTCAGGTTGATGCCAATAAATCACCAGTAAAATAGCAAATAATTTGTCATCAAGCTGATACTGTTGATAAGTTTGGTTAAGATTTTCTAACAGTGTTTCGGTACTAAACTGCAATAAACGAGTCAAAAAAATCTCATCATAGTTGAATGAAAGTCCACGAGATTTAAATTTATCAATCAGTTTTTCAACGGTTGTAATAGGGATCGCCATAAAAAAGCCTTATTAAATTAGTTTCAATTGAAACTATATCAAATGAAACTAATTTTAACAATAACAATTTATAGCATTCATTAACAGGCTTTTATTTAAATGTTTTCCAATGGTAACGGCACTATTTTGCTGTTGGCTTTTAGTTGATTATTGACCGAATGAAAGATGTAATACCTGATAGAGATTGTGATTAACTAATGTCGGTTTTTCATGAAAAAAAGTGAAAATACAATACATCCATTTATCAGGATTATAGATTACTATCTGTCCTGTTTGATTTTGATGTGTAGGGTGTTTGAAGTCGAACCCTTTTAATTGTGGCTGAGTCGCAATGACAAAGTTTTCTTCTAACATGTATTTACTTTGTACAAAACGATCACTGAGATTGATTTGCGCAACTACGCCTATATGAATATTTTGCCAACCAAATGAAGTTAGAATATTGTCATAATAACCGTCAAATATGAACGTTGTCATGCCTTCTGTACGGCGCCAAATATAGAGTGGGCAATAGCTATTGGCAATATTATCGTTATCTTTTTCTGAAATTAAGTAAGCTTTAAATAATAAATCTTTAAAACCATCCGTTTTGTGGCCATTAGTCATAATTCGTTGTTTGATTATTTTCATATCATAATCAGCCGGTAAATTTATTTTATATTGCATTGCTTGCATAATTTGTCTCCTTTCAATGTTTGATTTAGTTTAGAAAAGGAATTGAGATTTGAATAATCCTCATTTATGATTGGGGTATCAAAAAAAGTGATAGGTACTGTTTTTAAATGAATTTTAAAGGATTATTGATTTTTAAAACGGTTTATGAGGTGAATAGTCTTAATAAAGCCGCTAAAATTTTGGGTTATACTCAATCAAACTTGACGGCTCATTTAAAAAAGATAGAGCATGAGTTAGGTGCAAGCTTATTTATTCGTCGATTTGATGGTGTCATACCTACAGAAGAGGGGCAACAGTTTTATCATTTCGCTATTCAAACACTCGATAGATTTGCACAGCTTAAGACATCATTTAAATTTCGCCAACCTACGCTATTAATTTCTGAACTTCTTTTCCAATTTATTGTGATTGAACAACAAAAATATGCAATTGGCTCAACAGAGATTGTTATAAAAAGAACCAGTGAGATGAACCATGTTATTAATGAGCAATTTTTTGATAATGTGATTACGTTTAAAAAATTTAATCATGCTGATTATTGTTTAGTGGCTACAAAATATTTACCTGTTACTTTTTTAAAAAGCCATTCAAATATCACTCATCAACAACTGCCTATTTTGATTAATAATGATGTTGATTGTCCGCTAAGAGCTAAGACTTTAGCTATATACCAACAGACGAGTAATATTATTACCGTTGATTCTTTAAGCCAATTGTTGAACCTTGTCGAAAAAGGGCAGGGAATTGCATTATTGCCGTTATTTTTGCAAAAAGATAATTTTGAAAAATTTAATGATGAACAGTATTTGATTGCATTTTATTGTTATCAACACCAATCGATTTAGTTTTTAAACCTTATTTATTATTTTTGTGATAATTTGCTGTGGTATTGACGGCGGTATTCGGTTGGTGTGCGTTCGGTTTTTTTTCTAAAAATTCGGCAAAAGTAGTTACTATCTTGAAAGCCCGATGCTTGTGCGACTTCTTTGACATTTAAATCATAATTTTTCAATAGTGATTTGGCATATTCTATACGTACATGATTTAAATATTCATTTAAGCCAATTTTGCCTTCGCGTTGAAATAGATGAGATAAATAGTTAGGCGAGATATAAAACATATTGGCTAAAAAGTCGCGGGTGATATCGTCACAAAAATGGGTATCGATATATTGTCGGATCGCTTGAAAAATGCTTGCCGTTTTCGATGCAGTTTCGACATTGACATTGAGCAGATCTAAGGTATTACTCAGTAGACTTTGTATCAAAAAATGCGCGGTTTGATTATTTTCTGCTGGTTGATTATGCCAAGTTAGTTCGGCGAGTGCTTGAATAATAAAAGCACCGACTCGTGGACCGCGCCTTAACGTATTGATTTGACCATAAGAGGTAAATTGGTTGCCATTCCAATGTAGTAAACTGAGGTTAATTTGTTGTTTGGCAAATAAAATGGTTAAAGTGGTGACAGGCTCTTCTAGAATGGGTTTATTCCAACTATGGACCACAGTATATAAGAGATCATGGGCTGAAAGCGTTTTGTGAATAATATTGCCGGCATTATCAGTCAATTGAATTTGTTGTGTACCTTCCAGCACAATCTCTATCTTCGGAAAATCAAGCTGGAATGCTTGCAGTGTTGGTGCATTGCTATTATCGGCAAAGAAGATGTGATTGATCTTCATTTGTCCGTTAACCAGCTTAGTTAGTGTGTTGTTGATGGATATTTTCATGCTATTTAAGTGAGTATGATATCAAGAAATACACGCTGTTTTATAGAGTATATTCCGTGAATGATGAAAGCAAAGAATAATAAAATATCTTTATAATTAAATGTATTAATTATGTGATCAAGATCTCATTTTTATATTTAGCGTACAAAAATCCAGTAAATAGCAAAATCGTCTTCTAGGCTAACAAAACAATATTTTTTACTATGCTAGTGTCTTATCACTTAGATAATTAACCTATATACCAAGGGGCATAGTATGGAATTATATTTAGATACAGCGGATATTTCAGCAATTAAACGCCTTGCTGCAATATTGCCAATTAAAGGTGTCACGACTAATCCAAGTATTGTGGCAAAATCAGAAAAGCCGATTTTTGAATTGTTAGCCGAGTTACAAGATCTGTTAGGTTCGGATAAAGTGCTTTTTGCTCAAGTATTGTCGAACCAGGCTAAAGAGATGATAAAAGAAGCTGAGCAACTAAGAAAAGCCGTGCCAACTATTGTAACTAAAATACCTGTTAATGCCGAAGGTTTAATTGCCATAAAGGAATTGAGCAAACAAGGAATACCAACTTTAGGCACGGCGGTATATGGAGCGGGACAGGGTTTTTTAGGTGCGCTTGCTGGGGCAAAATATATTGCGCCTTATGTTAATCGTATTGATGCGCAAGGCGGCAATAGTAAAGAGACAATTCAAGAGTTACAGACATTATTAGATTTACATTGTCCTGAATCTATGGTGTTAGCGGCCAGTTTTAGAACACCACGACAAGCCTTGGATTGTTTATTAGCAGGATGTCAATCAATTACGTTACCTGTGGATGTGGCTGAACAATTTATTTCTGATCCAGCTGTTGATGCAGCAATAGTAAAGTTTGAGCAAGATTGGTGCCGTGCTTTTGGTTCCCTAACTTACTAAGTCAAACTGTCAATACTATTGCGTGCATTGCTTGTAAAGCTAAGGTTTAATTGCGGTATTGAACGCAAAACGGTTAAATAAAAAGTTGGCTATATTTTGGTTATTTTATTGTATGATAATGCTAATAACATGGAATGAAAGGATCTTAAATATGACAGAACAACATAAAAGAGTGATTGTTAATGCAATATTGACAGTGGTTAAAATTGAAAAAATATCCCATAGTTTTATTCGATTACACTTTACTTGTAGTAAGCCACTCACGATTGATAAGTCTTGGGTTTGTCCACATATTAAATTACTCTTTACTGATCCTGAATCTGGTCAGATTCCTTTTCCACAGTTAGATGAAAATAATAAAATTATTGTCAATGAACGAACTCGCCAATTGGCTCGAACTTATAGTGTGCGTTATTTTGATGAAGCAACACAACAATTGGCAATTGATTTTGCTATTCACCCAGAAGGTTTGGCAACGTTATGGGCACAGCGGGCAACTGTTGGTGATCAAGTTGGTGTAGTTGGGGTTGTATCTAAATTAAACGTTGATGTTCAGCAGTTAGTTTTTATGGGCGATATCGCTGCCGTGCCTACTATTAGTTACGCTATTGAGCACTTGCCTGATTATCAAAAAGTCAATGCGTTTATTGAAGTTAATCATCCAACCGATGTATTACCCTTACCCGTTCGTGACAACCAACAAATTCATTGGTTAGTCCGTGACAAAGGACAACCAAGTCAACTGATTGATAGCATACTGGCGACAGATTTTACGGATAATCCACCACTCCTTTTTTGGGGGGGAATGGAGGCATCGCTAGCACAGCAGCTGCGTCGAGCGCTAAAAGACAAATATAGTAATTTGCCAGCCGACGCATTCCAAATTACCAGCTATTGGCGTGAAGGATTAGCTGAAGGGCAATTTAAACACCGTGAATAATTAATTATTCTTATTGTATGAATATTCTTGCACATTTACATTTGGCAACATTGGCAAACAGTTCCTTGATTGGGAATAGTGTTGCCGATTTTGTGAAAGGTGATCCCTATTTAGCTTATCCACAAACTATTGCAGATGGCATTATGCTTCACCGAAGAATCGATAGCCTAATCGATTCTTTACCCGAAGTGAAGCAAGCTAAACAGTTATTTAGAAAAACTCACCAGCGAGTGGCGCCTATTGCATTAGATATTGTTTGGGATCATTTTTTGTCTAAATACTGGTCAGAGTATGGTATAAAATCTTATGCTGCCGTAGCTGAATTTAACCAGTTGACTAAAGAGCAAATTGCCCCTTTTATTACTGATTATCCACCCGATTATCAATATTTTATGCAGTCAATGTGGCAAGGTAAATGGCTTGAAAATTATGCTGATATCGAATTTATTGAAAAAGTACTTAAAGGTATGGCCGCGCGAAGACCTAGACTCAGTTTATTAAAAGAGACAATTGTTGATATTAAGCTACATTATTCAGCGCTTGAATCACTTTTTTTTAAGTTATATCCCCAAATGGTAAAATTTGTTAGTTCCAATCATTTTCAAGAAAACAGGCGATTATCGAAATAAGTTTAGTTAATCAACTTACCCGATAATCTTTAGTTGTTAATTTGGAATAGTAAGTTTACCGTTTTCTTTCTTAATGACATTGTTACGATTTGGTGATTGTGAAATCGGCACTAAGTTTTTAATGGTAGCATCAAGGGTAATGTCATTATTACTTGCTCGTGGTTTTGTATGAACAACTTGGCTTTCAGGCAGGGTTGCTTTATTCGTTAGATTTGCCCATAACCACTCCATTGCATCTTCACCATAATAATCTATAGGAAGTAAAATGTTTTCAAATGGCGGTTTACCATCTAAATAGCTAGTGTTTTCAACTTCTATGTAACGTAATTGTGAATTTTTACCTTCAACTTGGCTATTTAATGCGACATAAGCTCGTGATGTGTAATCCGGTAATTGTTTGACATTATTACGGCCATGTACAATATAGGTTTTAATTCCATTTAAATTAGCCGAAGCAATGATCTGACCCATACCATATTGAACGCGCGGATCGTTTATTTTTTTATATAAACACATAGCCCCTTTACTATTATAATCAATGTTTTCTTTGCTTTCAGAGCTAGAATAGAAATCCCTTCTAGGTGAAATCACATCTTCATTATTGACCAATGCTAATGCAGTTGAATCATTACCAATCCATACAGGTAAATGTCCATCAGATAATCCCCAAAGTTGTTCAAAGGCGACTTCCTTTAATGGTGCAACTTTACCGGTATAGTAAATGGGATTTTGTTGTGTGCTAGCAACTGAATAGTTGCACATTCTTTCGGTGATGTCGTAGTGTCCGTAAGCGCTAATGTATTGATAAGGTAAACTGACCGTTTCTTTAAAATAAAAATAGGGTAATTGGATATCCATTTCAGGCGTCCACCCATATTTATGTAGCTTTTCAAGCGCTTCTTCAGGTGTGCCTTCTTTTAATAGTTTTGCTTGTTTTAAGTCATTACAGCGGTTTTGTGAAAAAACATATTTATCGGCAAAAGGAATATACTTATCTTTATTGTTTTCGATAATTGCTGGCACAGCACAAGGGATATAAAGTGAAGCGTATGCGCTGTATTCTGCTATCGATTGATATTGAATTTTAACAGGTGTATTTTTACCGAATTGTACGCTAGCGGCTATTTTTTTGGAATAAGGTACAATTTGTGGGTTAACTGCAACGATTCCTTTTATAATGTTATTTTTGTCAAGCTCGCCCGCTTTGAGTGCTGCGCCGCCACCATCACTCGCTCCATAGACTAATACTAATGTATTGTCTTTGTTGTATTTGATTGTTTTATCCGGTGAATATAATGTGTTGATTTGATAAAATGCAAATTCAATGGATTGTAAAACAAATTCCCCCCAACGCTGCTCTGAATTCTGTCTTGAATGCAGTTGTTTTATGGCGTAGCGGTTGGGATAAGCTTTAACATACCTTTCTCGATTGTTAATATCTGGTTTAAAAAGAAGATTATCTGTTTGTGTTTTACCATCAATGGCAAATCCACGCTGGTTAGTGATATCATAAATACCGTTGCCTAATCCTTTATCATTGTAAACAACTGCACAGTTGTGACGTAATCCCCATAATCCTCTAATTTGTACATCGTGGGCATTAAATAATCCATCGGAATCGGTGGCAGGCACCGCAACAATACAAGGTTTGTTTTTATCAAAATCCAAGGGGATTTGTAATAATAAACCGACAGTTTCTTCTTTATTTTTAAGGGTAGCTAAAACCTCAGTACCTGCCACTTTGCCATCAAATAATGGGGTTAAGGTTTTACGCTGATAACCAAAAAGAGTACCTTCTCCCGTTTTAGTATCAATAAATCGGTTAAGTTTTAATTGCCTTAGTTCTTGAGTTGTTGGTTGCGTAGGGTTAGCCTGCTTAAGATTGATTTTAGTTGTTGATAGCGGTGTAAAGCCTAAACCCGCTGTGGCTAAGTCATCGCTATCACCATCATAATAGTTTGTACTTTCGATGGTTAACCATTGAGGTTTTACAATAGTATTATTCTCTTCACGGTTAATATTTAAACGTGTATTACCTTTGGCCTGTACTGTAAAAGCAATCGTAGTTGTAGTAAGCAGAATTAATGATGTTAATATTTTTATAGTTCTTGTGTTCATGAAAATATTTCCTTTTTTAACAACCAAGCTTGTCGTCAAATTATTTTTTATGTTGCTTGCAGTATTAATAATGTAACTATTTTCTAGGTAAATGATTATACACGATATTTTGTTTATTGGGATTGGTTTGGTAAATTAAGATTGCATAATCCCCAAAACGCCGCGATAATTTTTTCTGATAAACGTCTTTTTTGAACACAGATCCCAACGTCAAACGGTTCCATTAAATTGGTTGACCATTCAGTAATTCTTTCCCGAATTCTTTCAGGGCTATTTTCCATAACAACTTTAGGTAATAAGGCTACACCGCAACCTAGTGCAACCATAGAAACAATTGCCTCGTGACCTGCAACTGTTGCATAAATTTTGGGGCTCATAATTTTTTGCTGTTTAAACCACAAATCAATGCGGTGCCGGCTTGGGCCATGTTCCGGCAAAATAAAGGGTATATTATGCCAATCCGGTTTTTTTTGGTGTAATTTATCACTAAATGAGCTATTGAGCTTGGGTATGAGTAACACCATCTCTATTTCACCAAATTTTAAAAATTCGACTCCTGAAGGTAATTGTTTTGGTTTGCCTGCAATGGCTAAATCGACTTGATTGGACTGGATTTTTTCAACCGCATCTGCCGCATCGCCGGTTGAGAGTTTAATTTCTACAAGAGGATAATTAATTCGAAAGCGGTCAAGTATTTCAGGTAAATGGCTGTAAGCGGCTGTTACTGAACAAAATAGGGTTAATTCGCCAACTAATTGTTGATTGGATTGATCTAATTCTTGGCGCACTTGCTGATGCAAACTGATTACTTGCTGGGCAAAACGTTTTACCTTTTCCCCTTCTTGCGTTATTTGTACTTGGCGATTATCACGAATAAAAAGGGCATGACCAAAATGTTCTTCTAAGCGTTGTATTTGTCTGGATAACGTCGAAGGGCTTACATGCATAGCATCGGCGGTCATACCAAAATGGCATGTTTCGCATAAATGTAAGAACAATTTTAAATCACGAATATTCATAACAAAATCCAATTTATACTGAAAGCTAGGTTTTTTTGCAAACTTGCAAAACAGCACCTAATCAATACTAGTTTATGCAAACATTATGCATAGATAAACCAATAACGCAAATAACTGCAATGGTAAAAATTAACAAGTTCTGTTAAAATGCCCGATTATTTTTGTGCAGGATAATTATCGTTAATTTTATGACAGAACAAGCTTATTTAGATGAAGTAAATGCGCGTCGCACTTTTGCTATTATTTCACATCCCGATGCTGGTAAAACAACCATTACAGAAAAAGTGTTGCTATTTGGTCATGCCATTCAAACAGCTGGAACGGTAAAAGGTCGAGGCGCGAATGCCCAACACGCTAAATCCGACTGGATGGAGATGGAAAAGCAGCGTGGTATTTCGATTACAACTTCTGTCATGCAGTTTCCTTATAATCAATGTCTAGTCAATTTACTTGATACCCCAGGGCATGAAGACTTCTCAGAAGATACTTATCGAACTTTAACGGCCGTTGATAGTTGTTTAATGGTGATTGATGCAGCAAAAGGGGTTGAAGATCGTACGCGTAAATTAATGGAAGTAACGCGTTTACGTAATACGCCGATTTTGACTTTTATGAATAAGTTAGATCGTGATATTCGTGATCCTTTAGAATTACTCGATGAAGTTGAGAACGAGCTCAATATTATGTGTGCACCGATTACTTGGCCTATTGGTTGTGGCAAGTTATTTAAAGGTGTGTACCATTTAGCCAAAGATGAAACTTATCTATATCAAACAGGTCAAGGACATACCATTCAAGAAGTCCGTGTTATTAAAGGGTTAACTAATCCTGAATTGGATAAAACTGTTGGCGATGATTTAGCCGCTCAGCTTCGTGAAGAGCTTGAATTAGTGCAAGGCGCATCGAATGAGTTCGATTTACAAGCATTTTTATCCGGTGATTTAACCCCCGTCTTTTTTGGTACTGCATTAGGTAATTTTGGTGTTGATCATATGTTAGATGGCTTAACGGCTTGGGCTCCGCCACCGCAAGCTCGTCAAACGGATAAGCGAAAAGTCGAATCTAGCGAAGAAAAATTTAGTGGTTTTGTCTTTAAGATTCAAGCCAATATGGATCCAAAACACCGAGACCGCGTGGCATTTATGCGCATTGTGTCGGGTAAATATGAAAAAGGCATGAAATTGCGCCATGTTCGTCTTGCTAAAGATGTCAATATTTCTGATGCATTAACCTTTATGGCCGGCGATCGTGAACATGTAGAAGAGGCTTATGCGGGTGATATTATCGGATTACATAATCATGGTACTATTCAAATTGGTGACACCTTTACCCAAGGTGAAGATCTTAAGTTTACCGGTATTCCTAACTTTGCCCCGGAACTATTTCGCCGAATTCGTTTAAAAGATCCGCTAAAACAAAAGCAATTATTAAAAGGATTAGTGCAATTGTCTGAAGAGGGTGCTGTGCAGGTATTTCGACCATTAGCCAACAATGACTTAATTGTCGGGGCAGTTGGTGTACTTCAGTTTGATGTGGTCGTTGCTCGATTAAAATCTGAATATAATGTTGAAGCCATTTATGAACCGGTAAATGTGACCACCGCACGCTGGGTAGAATGTAGTGACGCGAAGAAATTCGAAGAGTTTAAACGCAAATGTGAGCAAAATTTAGCGTTAGATGGCGGTGATAATTTATCCTATATTGCGCCAAGTATGGTTAACTTAAATCTAACTCAAGAACGTTATCCAGATGTCGAATTTAGAAAAACACGGGAACATTAATTGTTATTATTTCTCCATTGTTGTTTAAAAAAATAAAGAGCTGGGTTTTCCCAGCTTTTTTATATTGTAGAGAAATTGAAACAATATAAAATAAAAGCGACTGTCAGTTCTAGTATTGGTACTTTGATGACTCAATTTATTGCAATAACATGGCTGACCAGTTGACTGTCAACATTTACGACAAGATTTAAAGTGCCTGATTTTTAGATAAATAGTCGACCAAGAAAATCAAGATCGATTACGTTGTAATTGACTCGTTTTTCTATCTCAATCCAATATTGTTATTGAACGCAACTTTTGACTTAGTTGATGACTTACATTTAACCAAACCGTTTTTAATCTAGTCATGTCGTCAAAAATGTGGTGAGTAAATTGCCCTAATAGATTAGTGATACATTGTGCTTTCATATTATGAATTACTAGATTATCTTTTAGTTAAGATAGATAATAGAAAACTTACACCTCAATTTTTAATCAGATAAATTTATAGGATTAAATTTTTGAAAAAATTACTAGAAACTGCTGTCAGTTTTCTTTTTTAGTAATTTATTAAATTCATCATAGAATATGACATTTTAGGCGGAGAATATATGCATAAGATAAAAATAACGCTCTTAATTGTGCTAGCTTTTTTTTACTTCAATTCCTCTTTTGCGATTGAAAATAAACTTTCACATCCCGTTTTATTAGAAAAGGTTCAACAAAGTGATCGCGATAATCGCCAATACGAAGTCATCGAACTAGCCAATAAAATGCGTGTATTATTAGTATCCGATCCTAAAGCTGTGAAATCATTAGCCTCGCTCGCCTTACCTGTTGGCTCTTTACAAGATCCTGCCGATCAACAAGGTTTAGC
This sequence comes from Gilliamella sp. B2969, assembly GCF_026536195.1. NCBI lineage: Bacteria > Pseudomonadati > Pseudomonadota > Gammaproteobacteria > Orbales > Orbaceae > Gilliamella > Gilliamella sp. B2969. The sequence continues at coordinate 217,494 of NZ_JAFNOP010000004.1, read as the reverse complement.
TCACTATACCGAACATATGGTCTTGATGGGGTCTAAAAAGTATCCTGAACCCGCTAGTTTTTCTCAATTCTTAAATCGCCATGCGGGTAGTTATAATGCGAGTACTGCTTCATATAGAACTGCATTTTATTTTGAGGTGGAAAATGGCGCATTTAATCATGCGTTAGATTATTTAGCTCAAGCGATTGCTAATCCTGTTTTAGATCCAAAATTTGCAGATAAAGAGCGAAATGCCGTTAATGCTGAACTGACAATGGCCAGATCGAATGATGGTTTTCGTATTGGACAAGTTGATTCTGAAACAATTAATCAAAAGCACCCTGCGTCACAATTTTCAGGGGGAAATTTAGAAACGCTAAGTGATAAATCAACGAGTAAATTACACGATGCGTTAGTTAATTTTCATAATAATTATTACTCAGCTAACATTATGGTCGGGGTTGTTTATAGCAATCAATCTATTAATAAATTGGCAAAACTTGCTGAAACTACTTTTGGTCAAATTCCTAATAAAAATATTCAAGCCCCAAAAGTTGATCAAACCGCTATGCCAAGTGACGTATTAGCTAAACAAATTACTATGTTACCCGCTCAGCCTAAAAAATTGATGCTTTTACAATTTCCAATTGAAAATAATTTAGTTAAATTTGCCGATAAAAGTGATGAATATATTGCTTATTTAATTAGCAATCGTAGTCAAAACACATTGTCAGAACAATTACAAAAGCAAGGATTGATTGAAAACATTAGTGCATCAAGCGATCCTATTCGTTATGGTAATAGTGGTGTTTTGAGCATTAATGTAAGTTTGACTGATGACGGCCTTGCTCAAAAAGATAAAGTGATAGCGGCTATTTTCAATTACTTACAATTAATACAAAAAGATGGGGTAAAGGATACTTATTACGAAGAACTTAAAAAAGTATTAGCACTTGAATTTAAATACCAAGATATTGAACGAGATATGTCTTATGTTGAATGGCTATCAGATCAGATGTTGCTTTATCCAATCCAAAATATTTTAAACGCTGACTTTATTGCATCGCATTTTGATAAAGATGCGATAGTAAACCGTTTAAAGAGCCTAACGCCAGATAATGCTAGAATTTGGACCATTGCACCAAATCAACCTACCGATAAAGTTGCCTATTTTGTTGAAGCACCTTATAAAATTGATGCTATAACTAGTGAACAAAAATCAAATTGGTCGAATTTAGCAAAAAGCTTTTCGTTTACTTTACCTGAACTCAATCCTTATATTCCAGATGATTTTACGATTGTTAACCCAAATAGCAATCAATCTGAGCCTTTAGAATTTAATAAGCGCGGTAATCATATCCATTTTGTTAGCCAATATTTTGGTCAAGAACCTAAAGCCGCAATTGTCGTTTCATTACGTAATGATCAAGCTTTTAGTGATGCTAAATCTCAAGTTGCGTTTGATTTGCTCGATTATCTTGTTAGTCGTAATCTAGCACAACTTCAATTCCAAGCTAATGTGGCTGGTATTGAATTGTCGACTAGCCGTGATAATGGTTTGATGGTGACAGCTGATGGTTTTAATCAGCACCTTCCCGAAATGGTATTAGCGGTACTTAATCGGTATCAGCAAATAATTGTTGATGAACAAAGTTTAGCCTTAGCTAAATCGTGGTATATCCAAAAATTAGATGCAATTGAGCATGCGAATAGTTATCAGTTAGCCGCCAATCCTGTCAATGCATTGTCTGTATTACCTCACTACTATGAACGTAATTTAAGAAGACAAATCACAGCAGATATCAGTGTTAACGATATTGTAGCTTATCGTGATGCGCTAATGACGCATTCAGTTCCTTATATGCTAAGTTTAGGTAATTTATCGAATCAACGCTCGTTAGATCTTTATCATAAAATTCAAGAAAAATTTGCGTCTAACGCTCAATTTACACCAATTGATAACCTTAAAATAAATGCACCATTAACAGCACGCATTACTCAAACGGCGAAAGCAACTGATAATGCTTTAATGATGAGCTATATTCCGACTAATTATGATCGAAATTCGAGCCGCATCTTGAGTTATACGCTTTCGAAGATTATATCGCCTTGGTTTTTCGATCAATTACGATCTAATGAACAGTTAGGTTATGCCGTTTTTGCTGTATCAATGTCAGTAGGCGATTCTTCAGGTATTAGCTTTATTATACAAAGTAATCAATACGACCCAGCCTATTTGCTAGGACGTTATCAGCATTTCTATCCAATTATGCTGCAAAAATTACAAGCATTATCCAAAAATGATATAGAGCAATATAAAAAGGCGGTGCTTGAGGAATTGACAATGCCACCTCAAACGTTAAATGAAGAATTAGAACGCTATCTGGCTGATTATCGTTTATCGAATTTTTCGTTTGATTCACGCGATAAGAAAATAGCCGAAGTGAAAAAAATTGATAAGCAAGACTTAATTGATTTTTATAATAACGCTATTGTTAAACAAAAAGGTTTGGTGTTTGCTTCGCAAGTATTAGGGCAAGCGTCACAAGCTTCGAAAAAACCTGAAGCGATTACTGAATATACTGAATTTGCAGATGCATCAAACTTACAAGATGTTTTGCTAAAATAGTTGACTAAAATGTGGATGTTACCTTAAACATTTTTAGCGAAAATTGGCATTGTTATCACCTTGTGATACACTGCCAAGATTCGAATATTTTGAGTCAATTATGATTAGTGAAGCAATTGATTATTTGGCAATAGGGCAGCGATTACGCGCTTATCGTATTGCCGCCTCACTTAAAGCCGAAGATGTAGCTGAGAGTTTAAGAATTTCAAGAGCTGCAGTTTATCGCTTAGAAAAAGGTGAAATCGTTAAAATTGAAACATTAGAGCGATTAGCACTATTGTTAGACACTTCTTTAGCGAGCCTACTTGGTATTGATACGGAATATTATTCAAGTGGCGAAGGGTTTTTTGAACGTATGCGTCAGTTGGAAGAACAATCAACCCATATTTATTCACACTTTGATCCCTTCTCTTTTTTGCTAACTTCACCACACTATTTATCGCATTTGGCCATGATGCTTGAGGAGTCTGGTGAAGCGATTGATTCAGATAAATATGCGGTGAGTTTATCAATTTTGAAACATCGTAAAACGCAATTTTATCAGTCTGTTCCTAAAGTGATTAATTTAATTAGTTTACGCAATGTTGAGCGTTTTTTGCATATTGGTTTAGTCGGTAATTTAACCATTTCGCCGGGGAAAAAATCGGAAAGAATGTTATTAGCACGTCAAGAAGTTTATCATTTAATTGAACTTTTAGAACACCAATCTTATGCGCCAACAATTGCTATTACTGAGCAGGCTATTCCGTCAATAGCTTTTCAAATCTTTTATCAAGATCAAAATCCGATCTCTTTAGCGATGAGTCCATTTCGTTTGGGGGAATTACCCAATGTGACAACGGGTATTGCTTCAATTACTTCATCATTTGATGCAATCAAGCGATATCGTTCTTTATTTGATAAATTATGGCAAAATAGTGCTAAAGATAAGCAAGCTATAGATTTGTTAAAAGCGACGCTAGAAAAATTTTAAAAAATATTTATAGAGAGTGATTATGTTATCTATAACATTACAACCGATAAAAAAAATTAATGGGACAATCAATTTACCTGGGTCAAAAAGTGTCTCTAATCGAGCATTACTATTATCCGCACTGAGTAAAGGTAATACCCGTTTGACCAATTTGCTTGATAGTGATGATGTCCGTTACATGCTTGATGCTTTAAAGGCTTTAGGTATTAAATATCAACTATCTGATGATCGTACTATTTGTGATATTCAGGGCATCGGTCGTCACTTGCAAGTGACTTACCCTTTGGAATTGTTTCTGGGAAATGCTGGCACAGCGATGCGTCCATTAACAGCGGCATTATGTTTGGGTAACAATAATATTATATTAACAGGCGAACCTCGTATGAAAGAGCGCCCAATAGGGCATTTAGTGGATGCTTTACGTCAAGGTGGTGCTAAAATTGACTATCTTGAAAACGAAGGTTACCCGCCACTGCATATTCATGGTGGTTTTAGCGGGGGTAATATCAACGTTGATGGAACGGTTTCAAGTCAGTTTTTAACCGCTTTATTAATGACTGCACCGCTAGCGGATAAAGATACCGAAATTACCATTATTGGTGATTTAGTTTCGAAACCTTATATTGATATTACAATCAAAATGATGGCAATTTTTGGTGTCACAGTTACCAATCATGATTATCAAAAATTTACCATTAAAGCCAAACAATGTTATCAATCTCCTGGCAATTATTTAGTCGAAGGTGATGCTTCGTCCGCTTCTTATTTTTTAGCCGCAGCGGCAATTAAAGGCGGTACGGTGCGTGTTACCGGTATAGGTAAAAAAAGTTTACAAGGCGACACCCAATTTGCACATGTACTTGAAAAAATGGGTGCTAAAGTGATTTGGGCAGATGATTATATTGAATGTACTCGGGGGGAATTAAACGGTATTGATATGGACATGAACCATATTCCCGATGCAGCAATGACTATTGCCACGACTGCTTTATTTGCCAAAGGATCGACGACAATTCGTAATATTTACAATTGGCGAGTGAAAGAAACCGATCGCTTATATGCGATGGCAACTGAACTGCGGAAGGTTGGAGCTACGGTTGAAGAGGGACCTGATTATATTACTATCGTTCCGCCTGCAAAATTAACGCATGCTAAAATCGAAACCTATAACGATCATCGCATTGCAATGTGTTTTTCGTTAGTTGCACTATCCGATACGCCGGTGACCATATTAGATCCTAAATGCACTATGAAAACTTTTCCAGACTACTTTGAACAATTTGAACGATTAAGCGAATATTAATATGATTAAAACTGTTCCCGTCATTGCCATTGATGGACCTAGTGGCGTAGGTAAAGGCACATTATGCCAAGCATTAGCTAATCATTTTAATTGGCACCTTTTAGATTCGGGGGCTATTTATCGAGTATTGGCATTTTCAGCCTTGCAACAAAACATCGCACTTGATGATGAAAGTCAGCTTGTTAAATTGGCGTTAAATCTGCCTTTAACCTTCGATTCTACGGGGGCTGAAGTAAAAGTTTTATTACAGAATAACGATGTCACTAACGCTATCCGTACTGAACAAACAGGCGGAGCCGCATCAAAAGTCGCTTCGTTAAGTCAAGTGAGAGTTGCATTATTACAACGACAACGAGATTTTAAACAGGCTCCGGGCTTGATTGCTGATGGTCGCGATATGGGAACTGTCGTATTCCCAGATGCACCAGTCAAAATCTTTCTCGATGCCAGTGCGCAATCTCGAGCAGAAAGAAGAATGAAACAGTTGCAAGATAAGCAAAATCATGCTAAATTCGCCGAAATTTTGCAGGAAATAACAGCGCGTGATGAGCGTGATCGCAATCGAGCCGTTGCGCCGTTAAAACCTGCTGTTGATGCACTTATAATTGATACCACATCACTTTCTATTCAAGATGTTTTTAATCAATCTATTAAGTATATAAACCAAAAACTCGGGCAATAAATTTATTTATTGCTTGAACCAAGCTCCACAAAAGGATAGGTGGAGTTCCGTAAACAACCCCACAAGACATGATGTAATGTGGACGTTAATATTAATTTAAGTATATAAATATGACTGAATCTTTTGCTCAACTCTTTGAAGAGTCTTTAAATCAACTAGACACTCGTTCTGGTAATATGATCCGTGGTACTGTCGTTGCAATCGACAAAGATGTCGTTTTAGTTGATGCTGGTTTAAAATCTGAATCAGCAATTCCAGTAGAGCAGTTTAAAAATGCCCAAGGCGAATTAGAAGTTCAAGTCGGTGACGTTGTTGACGTTGTGCTTGACTCAATTGAAGATGGCTTTGGTGAAACAATCTTATCTCGTGAAAAAGCTAAACGTCATGAAGCGTGGCTGACACTAGAAAAAGCAGTTGAAGATGCTGCAACAGTTTTAGGTGTTATCAATGGTAAAGTTAAAGGTGGCTTTACGGTTGATCTTAATGGCGTGCGTGCGTTCCTTCCTGGTTCACTTGTTGACGTTCGCCCATTACGCGATACTTCACATATTGAAAATCGCGAAATTGAATTAAAAGTTATTAAATTAGATCAAAAACGTAACAACGTTGTTGTTTCACGTCGTGCCGTTATCGAATCTGAAAATAGCGCAGAAAGAGAACAACTTCTTGAAAATCTACAAGAAGGTTCAGAAGTTAAAGGTATCATTAAGAATCTTACTGATTACGGTGCATTCGTTGATCTTGGTGGGGTTGATGGTTTACTTCACATCACTGATATGGCTTGGAAACGTGTTAAACATCCAAGTGAAGTGGTTGAAGTGGGTCAAGAATTACTTGTTAAAGTGCTTAAATTCGATAAAGATCGTTCACGTGTTTCTCTTGGCTTAAAACAATTAGGCGAAGATCCATGGGTTTCAATCGCTAAACGTTACCCAGAAGGAACAAAAGTAACAGGTAAAGTAACTAACTTAACTGATTACGGTTGTTTTGTTGAAATTGAAACAGGTGTTGAAGGTTTAGTACACGTTTCTGAAATGGATTGGACAAACAAAAACATTCACCCATCTAAAGTGGTTAGCTTAGGTGATGTGGTTGAAGTTGTTGTTCTTGAAATTGATGAAGAACGTCGTCGTATCTCTTTAGGTCTTAAACAATGTAAACCAAACCCATGGTTACAATTTGCTGAATCACACAATAAAGGTGATAAAGTTAGCGGTAAGATCAAATCAATCACTGACTTTGGTATCTTCATTGGTTTAGATGGCGGTATTGATGGTTTAGTTCATCTTTCAGATATCTCTTGGAATATGCCTGGCGAAGAAGCGGTTAAAGCTTATAAGAAAGGTGACGATATCGAAGCGGTTGTGTTACAAGTTGACGCAGAGCGCGAACGTATTTCTTTAGGTATTAAACAATTAGAAGATGATCCTTTCAATAATTTTGCTGCAAACTATAAAAAAGGCACTATTGTTAAAGGTAAAGTAACTGCTGTCGATGCTAAAGGTGCAACTATCGAAATTGCTGATGGTATTGAAGGTTACTTAAAAGCTCAAGATATTGCTCGTGAACGTATTGAAGATGCAACTACTGCACTGAAAGTTGGTGACGAAGTTGAAGCTAAGATTGTTAATATCGATCGTAAGTCTCGTGCGATTTCATTATCAGTACGCGCTAAAGATGAAGCTGATGAAAAAGAAGCACTTGCTGCTGTAAATAATACTGCAACTCAAGAAGAAGCATCATTTACTAATGCAATGGCTGAAGCTTTCAAAGCTGCTTCAAAAACTGAGTAAAAATTGTTTATGTAAAGAGTAAAGAGGGCTTGCCCTCTTTTTCTTTTGTGGTATAAAATAAATCAGTTATTTACCACACAAAATAAATTAGGAGTGACCATGAACAGATCAGATTTAGCCGAAAAGATAGTTAACTGGCGGACACACCTTCCTGTACAACTAGTTGATGATGCTGTAAGAGATATTATCGAACAGATCGCTTTAGCTATGGAAAGTAATGATCGTGTTGAAATTCGAGGTTTTGGTAGTTTTAGTTTGAACTATCGCGCCCCACGTAAAGCGAGAAATCCTAGAACAGGTGGTAATGTTGAAGTTAAACATAAATATATCCCTCATTTCAAACCGGGTAAAGAATTACGTGAACGAGTTAATAATGCTGCCAAAGCATAAGTTTGCATAATATTACAAAAAAACCTTTGACTAAAATCAAAGGTTTTTTTATTTATAACAATTCGGATATTTATCAATCAATGCTTGCAGCACCATTCTAGATTATCGACACCTCCTCTTTAGCTGTGATTCGTATTAACGTAAAAAATAAGTTTAGCTGAAAATCAGTTTAGTTTTGTAAAAGTTTTTCAACTAATTAATAAAATGGAAGCAACCTCTAGAAATTAGCAAATGGAATATTTTGAGAAAACAGTTATGTGATAGTTTGATAGCTAATCAAAATTAACCCTATCCAAAATCAATGCGGCAACTTTTTTCACTGGATCTATTAGCAATAATTTTTTCTTTAGGTTGTTTGCCACTTATGTTTTTACCTTCATTACCTTCTTATGAACAGTGGTATATGCTGGCTATTGTTCTTATTACTTTTATTTTGATTGTTCCATCAACGTTTTATCGCTTTACAATAATGATTGCGGTATTAATCCTTAGCTTTTTATGGTCTACTGCTTATAGTCATCAATATTTATCAAATGTTGAACCTTATATCGATAAGACCTTGATTGTGCAAGCTAAAGTCGAAACAATTGATGTTCAAGCCGACAATATAACAGAACCGTATTACATAAAATTTGCCCTAATCAATTCTGACCAGCATTATTTGTCTTTTAATCCAACTATTTCAGTCTATTGGGATCAGCCAATTATTCCTAAGGCCGGTCAAATTTGGCAACTTACGTTGAAAACCAAAGTTAGCCAAGGTTATTTGAATGAAGGGGGTTTTGATAGTCAACGCTTTGCAATTGCCAATAGGCGCCTGTTATCAGCAAAATTAAAACAAGCTAAATTACTTGATGATAAGCGTAATGTTAGACAAGTTATAGCAGATTACGCTTTACCCTATATTAATCTATGTGTTTACCGAGGAATCCTGATTGCGCTTGCTTTTGGCGAACGCACACAAATAAGTGGTGAAGATCGCCTAATAATGATGCAAACCGGTATAGCTCATTTAATGGCAATATCCGGTATGCATATTCTGTTAGTTTTTTATTTTTGCTGCTTTATTGTTAAAACAAGTCTGTTTTTACTTCCAAATCGTTATATACATTATTTTGTACCAATCATAGTTGGTTGGCTAAGTGCATTATTTTATGCTTGGTTAACAGGATTTAATCCGCCAACACTGCGTGCGATATTCGCACTATCAATATGGATATACTTACGCTATCAAAGTTATCATTTAAGTGCTTGGCAAAAAATAAACCGAATTATTGCAATATTACTCTTATTTGATCCGTTGATGATTTTATCAGAAAGTTTTTGGTTATCTTGCTACGCGGTTATCAGTTTACTCTTTCTATCCCAATGGATGCCTTTACCAAACCGTTTTAAACAAAAAAAACGTTGGTATTTAATACGGTTATTGCATCTACAATTTGGCTTAACGTTATTATTATTACCTATACAATTTTTTATTTTTCACGGGATAAGTACTGTTGCATTATTCACGAATTTAATAGCAATTCCACTTATCACACTATGTACCTTTCCTGCTATTTTATTGGCACTATTATTTAGTTTGGTACATTGTTTTTATTTATCCTTGTGGTTTTGCTTTGTTGCAGATAGTTCTCTTAAAGGATTATTTTTATGTTTAAAAGCAATGAATGTATTGTGGTTGACATTACCGGCTAATTTTTATCTACTAAGTTTAATTGGTTGGTTGATGATTATTGTTATTCATACTGAACTTTGGCGTCATTTTTTCGTGACTATATTGTCTATTTTATGCTTAATGATTTCACCTTTTTTTGTCGTTCTTGATTATGTTTGGCGAGTAGACATGTTAGATGTTGGTCATGGACTGGCTATTGTGATTCATAATGGAAAGTCAGCTATTTTGTATGATACGGGTGCTAAATGGGATAAAAATTCAGTAGCAGAGCAGGTCATTATACCGTTTTTATTGCAGCATAATTTAACAGTTGAAGGCATTATCATTAGTCACCAACATAATGATCATATTGGTGGGCTGAATATTTTAAAGCGTACCTATCCAAATGCGTGGTTGATGAGTTCATCATCATCATTGAATAATGATTATTTATGTTTAGCGGGAAATCACATTAGTTGGAACCAGCTTTCATTTAATATTTTATGGCCTAAAAAGCTGGTTAATTATGCGCAAAATAAAGACTCATGTGTGATACAAATAACGGATGGTCGATTCTCGGTATTGTTAACAGGGGATTTAGAACGAACGCAAGAGTATCAGTTAATTGAACAATATGGAGTTAAATTATCTTCAACATTTTTACAAGTTCCCCATCATGGTAGTATGAGCTCATCAAGCTATGCCTTTATAAATCGGGTAAAACCGAAAAGTGCATTGGTGTCGACTTCGCGCTATAATGCTTGGAACTTACCCGCAGATAAGATTACTTTACGTTATCATGAACTTAACTTAGATTATCATGTTACTGCAAGGACAGGTCAAATTAGTCTATTTTTTAATAAATTAACGTGGAATATCAAAACAATGCGGGAACAAGTTCGTCCTAGGTGGTATCATGATTGGCTTGGGTGTTTACCTATTTATGAGTAAAATAATAGCCAATATCGCAATATTTATATTACGTCAAATATAGCAGTAATGGTAACAAAACATAATCAAGTGATAATAAATGATGATTGAAAAATTATGGTATGGTAAAAATAGATTATATTGGTTACTTATTCCTTTTTCTTTGTTGTATGGTTTGATTGTTTTTATTCGTCGCCAGTTATATCGATTCGGTCTTTTAAAATCATGGCATTCACCTGTTCCGATTGTTGTTGTTGGCAATTTATCCGTCGGCGGTAATGGTAAAACCCCTTTCACGATTGGTTTGATTCAAGCTTTACAAGCTAAAGGGTTCCATGTTGGTGTCGTTTCACGGGGATATGGCGGTAACGCTGATTCTTATCCCTTAATTTTAGATAACAATACAACAACAGCCCAAGCGGGTGATGAACCGGTTCTGATTTATCAACGCACTCAGGCGCCTGTTGCGGTAGCACCGAAACGAGTTGATGCGGTCAAAGCTTTATTAAAACACTATCAGTTAGATGTTATTTTGACTGATGATGGCTTACAACATTATGCGCTAGCTCGTAACATAGAAGTTGTTGTAGTCGATGGTAAACGTCAATTTGGCAATGGGTGGTGGATTCCTGCTGGTCCAATGCGAGAGCGACAAAACCGTTTAAGATCAGTCGATGTGATCATCATTAATGGTGATAGCGATAGTCTGTTACCTGAGAAATATCCCAATAAAACTTATACTATGCAATTGGCTCCCAACTGTGCCATTAATTTGCTTACTCAAGAAAAAAAGCCATTATCTTCGTTACAAAATATCTGTGCTATTGCTGGAATTAGCAATCCTAAACGTTTTTTTGATATGTTAACAATGATGAATGCGGATTTAATTAAAACGGTATCCTTTGCTGATCATCAACAATTTACTTTGCCATTGTTAGCAGATATTGCAACTGATCAACAAATCATTTTAATGACAGAAAAAGATGCAGTAAAATGTCAGCAATTTGCATTACCAAATTGGTGGTATCTACCTGTAGATGCCATTATACCTATGCCAGCAATTAACCATATCTGTTCATTATTAGCGGATATAACATCACATAGAGAATAAAATATGAAAGCGCTTCTTCTTAATGCTATTGCATGCCCTAAATGTCACGGCAAATTGCAATATGATAAAGAACATAATCAGCTAATTTGTCAAACTGATAAATTAGTTTTTCCTGTAAAGGATGGTATTCCCGTATTACTTGAAACCGAGGCGATGGCACTGACTCAAGTAAAATTTAATCAAGAATAGAACATTACAAGGATTAGTTATGAATTTTTCTGTTATTATTCCCGCAAGATATGCATCAAGCCGTTTACCTGCAAAACCTTTAGCAGATATACACGGTAAACCGATGATCGTACGAGTGATGGAACAAGCAAAAAAGTCATCGGCAAATCGAGTCATTGTTGCAACCGATCATCAGCAAGTTTTCGAGGTGGTAAAAAAGCATGGTGGAGAAGTGATTCTAACCAGTGATAAACATAACTCGGGGACTGAGCGTCTGGCCGAAGTCATTAATACCTTTCAATTTGCCGATGATGAAGTGATTGTTAATGTTCAAGGTGATGAGCCACTGATTCCCCCTATTATTATTGATCAAGTCGCTGAAAATTTAGTCAAATATAAAACAGGTATGGCTACTTTAGCTGTACCTATTGAGTCGGTTGAAGAAGCGTTTAATACTGGCGCTGTTAAAGTTGTGATGGATAAAGATGGTTATGCGCTCTATTTTTCTCGAGCGACTATTCCTTGGGAGCGAGATCGCTTCGCGAAAGCTAGCAATTTATTCAATCAATCCAGTATTGGTGATTTTTACCTTCGCCACATTGGTATTTATGCTTATCGAGCAGGTTTTATTCGTCAGTATATCAACTGGGCACCTTCTTCACTTGAGCAAATTGAAATGCTTGAACAGCTTAGAGTTCTTTGGTATGGTGAAAAAATTCATGTTGCAGTTGCTAAAGAGTCACCCGCCATTGGTGTTGATACGCAACAAGATTTAGAAAAAGTCAGAGAGTTATTTAAGGAGCAATAATGGCCATATTTAACGGCTTTTCTCAAGCGGGGCTAAATTTTTTACAAGATGCTTGGATTAACAATAGTAAAACCTGGTTTGATGAACATCGTTCTATTTATGATAACGATTTAGTTAAACCATTTAAGTTATTGGTTGAACAATTAACCCCAGAAATGTTAAAAATCGATGAGTGGTTTGAAACCAAGCCAGCGATAGGTAAAACCATATCACGCATTCATCGTGATACTCGATTTTCCAAAGATAAGACATTATATCGAAGTCGATTGTGGCTAACATTTAAACGACCAAATAAGGACTGGAAAGAAGCGCCAGCTTATTTTTTTGAAATTAGTCCGGATAGTTATCAATATGGTTTAGGTTATTATTGTGCATCAAAACAAACTATGGATATTTTTCGAGAAGAGATTGCTAATGATACTGCTAAGTTTTTAGAGATGATTCGTTGCGTCAAAAAACCTTTTGAGTTGGTTGGTGAAAGTTATAAACGACCGCTGGTTAAAGATCAAGATGAAAAGATAGCAACATGGTATAACCGTAAAAGCTTAGCTGTTATGGTAACCAATAATCATATAGCTGATGTATTAGATAGTGATCTGCCAAATAAATTGATAAAAGGATTTAAAAAAATCGTCCCTCTATATGATTATTTAATGCGGGTTGAAATGATCAAAAATATACCTAAACTTTAATTGATGTCAGAACAGTAGGGCATCAACGTGCCCTATGTCTCATTATTCGTCAGTGCTTGGGTTAACTATCTGTATATTATTTAATATGTTAAATATTGGGGAAATTTAATACCAGCTCTTTTACGCCGTTAATGATAAATTGGGTACCGACACAAACTAATAAAAATCCCATAATTCTAGAAGTTGCTTCAATACCACTTTTCCCCATAAATCGCATGATACTGCCAGCACTACGCATACAAAACCATAAAATAATACACAATAATAATGGTACCATTATTGAAGTGGTATAAACAACCCAAGTCGATACGTTGTAACCACCACCTTTAACCGTTGAAGCCATACTAATAATCATCGCAATCGTACCCGGACCAGCAGTACTGGGCATTGCTAATGGGACAAACGCGATATTATTTGATGTTTCTCGTTTTTTTGCATCGGCTTCTAACGTTTTATGAGATGGTTGCTGGGGGAATAGCATTCTAAAACCGATAATACCGACTATCATTCCACCCGCAATACGCAATCCAGGAATTGATATACCAAAAGTATTCATCACTAATTGCCCACCATAAAACGAGACAACCATGATAATAAACACGTAAATACAAGTCATTTTAGACTGATAGTTACGCTCTTCATTGGTCATATCACCGGATAAACCTAATAGTAACACAACAGTCGTTAATGGATTAGTTAATGGTATGAAAAGAATTAGACCAAAGCCAATAGTTTGTATAAGTTCCAGCATATCAATTTCAAGACTTAATAAAAAACATTAAGATAAGTATAATTGAAATTGATAAGATATGATACATGGGCGTAATAAAACGCCCAAAAAATCATTTGGTTGATTAGAAAGGGATATCGTCATCAAAATCCATTGGTGGTTCAGGGGCTTTAGGTTGTGGTGCTGGCGCACTTTGAGCTGCTTGTCGGGTCGACGCTGGCGCTGACGAAAAATTATTTGCGCTTTGTCCCCAATTTTGTGAGCCATCATCAAAGCCTTCGTTACTCGCGCCACGCGATCCCAAAATTTGTAAGGTACCCCCCATAGTATTGATAACTACCTCAGTGGTATACCGATCTGTTCCCGATTGATCTTGCCATTTTCGAGTTTGCAATTGTCCTTCAAGATAAACTTGCGTTCCTTTTCTAATGTATTCGCCAGCAATTTCAGCTAATTTACCAAACACGACAACTCGATGCCATTCAGTGCGATCACGGTTTTCACCGGTTTGTTTATCCTTCCATGATTCTGATGTTGCAACACTAAAATTAGCGACAGCATTACCATTTGGCATGTAACGGACTTCAGGATCTTGTCCTAAATTACCAACTAAAATGACTTTGTTTATTCCTCGATTTGCCATTATAAACTCCTAAAAATTGCATAAAGATTTAATTTCGATATTGTAGCATGAGACAGAAGTAACATCACCGTATTTAATTCAATTATGCGAGCTATTATCCATTTTTAAACATTGAGAAAGATTTGTCTCACCATAGGAATTTCTTATTATAACAGGTATAATGCCACACATTTGTTGTGTAGTGTTCTAAACATATTTTTACTGGAGGCCTTATGATTAATGCGTTTGGACTAAAAAACAAACAGTTAGTGAAAATTAATGAAGGCGATATAAATAATGCGACTTGGGTTGATTTAATTGAGCCAGAAGAAGCCGATCGTGATTTTGTTTTAACCCATTTAGGACAAAACTTAGCAACGAGTATAGAGTTAGATGATATTGAGGCGTCAGCCCGTTTTTTTGAAGATAATGAAGGATTACATGTGCACTCGTTCTTTTTTTATGAAGATGCAGAAGATCGAGCAGGTAATTCTACTGTTGCATTTACAGTCCATAATGGACGTCTTTTTACCTTAAGAGAACGTGATCTTCCTGCGTTTCGTTTATATCGAATGCGGTCACGATATCAGAGCATGATAGACGGTAACCCTTGGGAAGTATTACTCGATCTATTTGAAGTTAAAGTTGAGCAGTTAGCCGATCAGATTGAAAATATCTATAGTGAATTAGAGGAGTTGAGTCTAATTATTATGGATCGCTCTTCACAAGAACATTATGATGAAGCGATTACCTCTTTAGCTGAGTTAGAAGATACCGCATGGAAGGTAAGACTTTGCTTAATGGATAGCCAAAGAGCGGTGAACTACTTAGTTCGACGAGCAAAAATGCCAGTTGATCAGCTAGAACAAGCACGTGAAGTTATTCGTGATATTGAGTCGCTTGTTCCACATAATGAATCCTTGTTCCAAAAAGTAAACTTTTTAATGCAAGCTGCAACTAGCTTTATTAATATAGAACAAAGCCGGATTATCAAGATTTTCTCAGTTGTATCTGTTGTATTTTTACCGCCAACGGTAGTTGCTTCGGCTTACGGAATGAACTTTGAAAACATGCCTGAATTAAAATGGGAATATGGTTATCCATTCTCATTAATATTAATGTTACTTGCTGGCGTTGCACCTTATATCTATTTTAAATTAAAAAAATGGTTATAGATAAAGCATATTGGATATAGTTGGTAATTATTAACTATATTGATTTATTCTCGAGTTATCGCCTTGATGTTAATCAAGGTGAACTAGTTATGCATATACCGATAGTAGAAAGTGTTCATTTTGATGCTTATTATCTATCATTACCGTTCAAACTGTTGGTATGCTTTGACTAAGTTTATGAGTAAAGATTATCAATTAATTTGAAATCAAATAGAGTAAAGGATCACAATTAGTTTATTAGTACTACTTGATAAATAGTATGACCAGTGTTAAACAAGAACGGTCATTTGTACAATGGCTACATTTGAATAACGCCGAATAAAGCGAAATTCAAACAGTTCTTGCTTACTTTTTTAGGCGTACAATAAAATTGCATCGGTAAGAAGCAGCGCATCTTAAAATAACGTTATGTTTCACGCCAAAAATCATTGCTAGCGGTGAGATTTTTAACTTATTTGACTTGCCTTGTAACGAGTAGCTCAAAAATGTTTTAAATACCGATGATTTTGTACGCAGCAATAGGATTTAAACACAATTTGTAATAGAAGGGAATAACATGAGTCAATATGCTTTAGTCACTGATATTGGTGGAACCAATGCCCGTTTTGCGTTGTACGATTTAACCACTAACAAATTATCTGCTATCACAAAAATTCTGATTTCAAAAGATGATGATCTATTAGTTTTGATTAAAAACTATCTTGCTAATCAATCAATCAGTGTCGATATGGCCTGTATTGCAATTGCTTGCCCTATTGATGATACAGATATGGTGAATATGACCAATAATAATTTGTCGTTTTCACGTTCAGCGTTGATTAAAGCATTAAACTTAAAACAACTTGAAGTAATTAATGATTTTACTGCTGTATCGACTTCTATTCCACAATTAACCGATAAAGATTTAGTAAAAATCGGCGGGGATGACGCCGATTTAAATTACCCAATTGCGATTTATGGTGCTGGAACTGGTCTTGGTGTGTCGCATTTAATAAAAGTTAATCAACATTGGATCAGCTTGTCTGGAGAAGGTGGGCATACTGAATTACCAATGACCAATGAGAAAGAAGATCGTCTTTTAGCTGAGTTACGCAAAAAGTTTGGACGCGTATCGTCTGAGCGTTTTTTATCTGGAAATGGTATTGTAAATATATACCAAGCATTATTAAACATTAATAATCAACCTATAGAAGAGATTACGCCAGATGTAATTGTCAAAAAAGCGTTGTCCAATAGTTGTCCACTTTGTTTAGAAACGCTAACCTATTTTTGTACTTTTATGGGACGATTTGGTGGCAATTTAGCATTAACACTGAACACACAAGGTGGCGTTTACATTGCTGGTGGCATCGTACCACGTTTTATCGAGTTTTTTAAATCTTCACCTTTTCGGCATGCTTTTGAAAACAAAGGACGAATGTCGTACTTGGTTAAAAAAATCCCTGTTTATGTCATTACTCATGAAGATCCCGGTCTATTAGGTGCAGGTGTTTATTTACAAAATAGTCTTAATAAAATGAAGGAGTAGGTTCATCGGTTATGATGTGGTGTTATATTTATCGAAGTCCAAAAAAAGAAAATTGTTATTTATATCTGGAAAAGGAGAATGATTTTTCTACTATTCCTGGAAAAGTAATGTCAATTTTTGGTTCACCTGTATTGGTGATGAAAGTATTATTAGACGGTAAACGCCGTTTTGTTGTTGGTACTTCGGATGAAATAGAAGAAAAAATAAAAGCAGATGGTTTTTTCTTACAAATGTTAAAAGAAGATGATTTTAAAGTATGACAGAGCGATTTTGGGAATCTAAAACGTTAGATCAATTAACTGATGCACAATGGGAACAGTTGTGTGACGGCTGTGGTCAGTGCTGTCTTAATAAGTTGATGGATGAGGACACCGAAGAAATCTTGTACACCAATGTTGCTTGTAACTTGCTTGATTCTAATACGTGTCGTTGTAAGCATTATCACAATCGTTTTAAATATGAGCCTGATTGTATTAAGTTAACGCGTGAAAATCTTCTTACGATTGAATGGTTACCGTTAACTTGTTCTTATCGTTACTTTTTACAAACAGGGCAGCTACCCGAATGGCATCCACTCATTACCGGTGATAAAAAGCTTATGCATAAGCTGAAAATATCAGTTAGAAAACGTATTGTGTATGAAAAAGATGTAATTTGTTGGGAAGATCATATTCTATAAAAGGGAGTATACTCCCTTTTTTAAAAGCTTTTATAATATTAGCCAAATACTCCCGACCATATCGATGGCAAATAAATTCAAGAACATTAGAATAAAAATAAAAATCATAAATGAAATATCAATCATGCCAATAGGGGGAACAATGCGTCGAATGGGTGCGATAAAGGGTTCAGTCAACTCTGCCAGTAGCTCATCAGCAACCGATTGTCCACGGCTTACCCAACTTAGGATAGCTCTAAATAACAGTAACCAAAATAATAAATGACCAAAGGCGTGTATCATAGCAGCAACGGCATATGCTAAATACTCAGGGCTCCAAACTGGCGCATTAATCATGGCAAAATGTAAAATAAAAATAATTTTAACTAGCGCGACCAGATAGAAAATTAACCAGGTTGCACTATCAACTCTTCCTATTGACGGAATTACTTTACGTAATGGTCCAATAATGGGTTGAGAAATGCGAACTATAAATTGAGTAAATGGATTATGAAAATTAACTCTTACACTCTGCATCCATAGACGTAAAATGATCACATACAGACAAACAGTTAAAACAGCTCTTCCCAAGAAGATCAGTGATATCATTTAACACTCCTAAAAATTTTATAAGTTTGCAATATATCATAAATACTGCCTTGCGCCAAAGATCGCCGAGCCAATTCTAACCATAGTACTGCCTGCAACGATTGCTGCTTGCATATCAGCAGACATGCCCATAGATAATGTATCAAGAAATGGATAATCTATTTGTAGTGATTTTAAAAGTTGTTGCATCTGCTTAAATACATCTAATTGCTTGTTAAAATCATTCTCGATTTCAGGAATAGCCATCAAACCACGTAAATTCAAATTGGGTAATGCTATAACTTGCTTAACTAAGTCAGCGACTTGATTGGGTGCAATACCAGACTTGCTCGCTTCTTGACTTATATTTACTTGAATTAATACATTAAGTTTATTCATATTGGCAGGCCTTTGCTCATTTAATCGCTGAGCGATTTTAAAACGATCAATTGTGTGCATCCAATCAAAATTTTCTGCCACTAATTTTGTTTTGTTTGATTGTAATGGGCCAATAAAATGCCAAATTAAAGGGGCATTGGGCATATTTTGTTTAAAAAATTGAATTTTTTCGACGCCTTCTTGAACATAGTTTTCGCCAAAGGCAAACTGACCTGCGCTAATAGCTTGTTCGATTAATGTCACAGGTTTTGTTTTACTGACGGCAATTAGTTCAATGCTATTGGGATCTCTTTCGCATTCTAACGCAATATTTTTAATTTTGTTTTTAATGGTGAGTATATTGTCATGTACTGTATTCATGTGAATCCCGAATCAAAGTTAGTTGGAATAATTGAATGTTAAATTCATTTTTGGCTCTTAGTGTAACGCAAAATGCCTCTGATTTGCACCTTTCAAGTGGTGAAGCTGCCTGTATTCGAATCAATGGGCAATTACAATTTTTATCAGAACACAGGTTATCACCAATAAGTTTAGAGACTGAACTATTATCATTATTAACTGGCGATCAAAAACAACAATTATATCAAAATAAGCAAATTGACTTCGCTTATCAGGTAAATGACTTAGGCAGATTTAGAGTGAATATTTTTTATCAATATCGGGGAATCTCAGCCGTTTTTCGTATAATTAAACAACACATTCCGACCCTTGCCGAGATAAAGGCGCCTGAAATTTTTAAACAACTTATCAATTATGAAAGTGGTATTATTTTAATTACCGGTTCAACAGGGAGTGGTAAGTCAACCACACTAGCATCTTTAATTAATCACATTAATTTTAATCAATCAAAGCACATATTAACCTTAGAAGATCCGATTGAATTTATTTATCATAATCAAAAATCATTAATCCAACAAAGAGAGTTAACAAATTTGGATCAGACTGTTGATAGCCTTTTAAGGCAAGATCCTGACATAATATTGCTTGGGGAATTACGTAACAAAAAAGCTATCCAAACCGCATTAACAGTAGCTGAAACAGGACATTTAGTTTTTGCTACGTTGCATACAAATTCTGCTATTGAGACTATTAATCGTATTATTGATGTATTTGAAGACAGTTCACGAGATTTTATTCGTACTCAATTATCACATAGTTTAAAGGCAATAATAAGTCAGAAACTAGTCACCACCGATAATGGACGTAAAGCTTTATTTGAAGTACTGATTAACAACCCTGCTGTCAGTAATTTAATCAAAGAAGGCAAAGTTAAACACATTTATTCTTTAATGCAAACTGGACAACAATATGGCATGCAAATTATGCCCAAGCAGTTTGAATAGTTTAAAAAATTTACAAAAAATAGTATGTTACCAATTTAAAACTAAAATAGTTATCGGTTTATTGAGTTGATCATTTTTATAATTTTTATATTCTTTGCTAAGAAAATTATACAATTATATTATGATATATTTAAAAATATCTGGTATCATTTGCGAGCACTTAATTACTTAATCTAATTGAGTTTTATTAATTAAAAATCAACCTATTGAATTTTATGAAAAAAATTAAGTAAATCGCTACAGGGAGTGGCAAAAATATGTTAAAATGTGGTCTTAATCGGGCATCGGGCATCGGGCATCGGGCATCGGGCATCGGGCATCGGGCATCGGGATTTATTAGCGCATCAAGTCGTTAGCGGTCAGCATACTTTTCGATTTTTATTATCGAACTCATCACCCGTTCCTTTTATAATTTCTTTTTCTATTTATCTACTAACTATTTCAGTTTTATTGCCGCAGCAACTTACTAAAGCGACATTGTTTTATGCAAAACAATCATTATTAAGTAGATGGTTAATAAAAATAGTAATAACCAGCCCTCTACTTTCTTGTTTACTATTATTGTTATTAGTTGATACGGTGTTAATAAATTTGGCTTATGGTCTAACAACACAAACAGCGCAGGTAATAAATGGAAAAGGTCCTTATTTAAGTTTTGATAACGGAAAGACCGAGTCAAATACAGTTTTGCCATTATTATCGTTGACCTTACCAAATAACAAAGTGATATTGGCATCTGAAGATAATTCAAGTATGACTAATCCTATTTTAATGGATGGCGGCTCTGTCACATTTAATGATATAAAAACAAGCATACCTTTCACTAGTTACCCTTCAACCACGTTAGCGAATGTCATTGTGAAAAACAATTATTGGCGGGATGAGGATGGTGATAAACTTTTAACCATAACGGGGAATTTGAAGGTAAAGTGGGAAACAGCTAATGGTGATGATGTGACAAATTATGTCAAGTCAAATCCAAATTATCAGCTAAATGCGTGTCAATCACCGTATAAAATGACAATGAGTGCCGATAGTGGATCGTTAGTCACGACTTTTGGCTTACCAAGTATAAGTATATTCAGTGGTGGAAGCCATAGTTACTATCTAGATTATAACGTTCCGAAAGCATGTTTTGCTAAACCGAGTGTTATCAATGGTAGTGGTTTTTTTGCTGGTCCTTCAGAGCAATGGGATCCAACCAACGGTTTTAAATTACAGGATTTAAATCAACCCGAGTCTAATTTTCCAACGACGGGTTCAAATGGTTTGAATTTTTCATTAATAGTTGAGGGGATTTCTGCACAAGCAGTTATTTCAGCTAATGGTTCAGTGGTTAAACCAGAAGCAGGGGTAGGGGTAACTTTACAATTAACGCCTAAAAGTAGTAATTTGATTGATGTTACACTTATTGGCCCCAATAAAGATTCCGCAAGTAAGTGGTTTTCTCCAACTACATTTAAAATTTATGCGGATAATAAAAAGCAACTACTGTTGTATTCATTCAAGATATCCCGTTGGTTTATTGCTGATCCAAGTGGTGCTAGTGGGTTAGGGCAAGTTGATAGTGACTATGATAAAACCAAAAGTTTTTGCAATGGTTTATTATATTATCGAATACCAAGTGTTCGCGATTATACCAATGGCAATGGTAATGATTGGTATGGTGGTTTACCTAATTTCACTTATTTAGATTATCAAAGAAGAATTAGTTATAAAGATAGCTCAGCAAAATGGGTTGGTGGAATATTTAGTGAATGGGGTATGACTTATACTGATGAAGGCGAATATGCTGCTAGTGATTGGCGTTATTGGCATGGCTACTGGACCAGCGATATTTACAGTGATGGTAATCCATTTTATGTTGATCCTAGTTTGGTTGGTGGTGGTTCTGGTGTTAGCCATAAATTTCCTCAAAGTTATATTAATATTAGGGCAGCTTGTGTGAATAATTACTAATAACACTAGATCACTAATATTATTTATTTCAGCAGCTAACGGATTTAGATATAAAACATAATAAAACAATTAATCTTATGCTTGTAGTGCGAAGCACACCAAGCAAGTTGAAAAAAGGTTAATATGGCATAAGAACCTTATTGCGCAAAGCGCGGTAAGGTTCTAAAAATTTGAATAAATTTTAGTCATTAGCTGTTTTCAAATTCCAATGAATTATTAAAATTAGATATCAAATGAATACTCAAGAGAAAATCAATTTAACAGAAAATTGTTCAGCTGTGTGCTTTATTAAAGATAGTGGTTTATTTTGTAGACTTTATAATCAGTCAGCTTACATTGTTACTCAATTGCTTAAGCGTTCTTTAAAATTACAAGTTAAACAAATAAAAAAGCTAGATAATCAGTATGTGATTAGTTGTGGTTTACCAATAAAAAGTGTTTTTACTTATTTTCCTCAAGTCAATAAAACAGATTGGGGATATCAATTGAATGGCGAGTTTGATACCCATGCTTATCCAAAATGGCGGGCTGAGCAAATATTATTAGCAGAGAATAAAATTAAACAACAAAATATTGCTTTAATACCTGAGGATGTTATATCGCAAACTCATTTTAATTTATTAAATTTGTCTCAAACTTTCCGATTAACATCACATCAAATAGCTTATTTAATCAATCGCCCAATAACTAAATATCCGAGCTATACAGATAATCAGTTTTTGAACGAATTAAGACGTTGTTTAATCGGTAACTCTATTGAACAACAAAATGAATGATTTATTGATCAATCTAAAATAAACATAATCATAAAGTTTTGAACTTCAACTAAAAAGTACTCTATAATAATTAGATAAATCTTTCTTTGGTAGGAGTATAAGTAAATGGAACAAAAAATTGGATTTATCGGTTTAGGAAATATGGGGAATGCCATTTTACAAGGGATTTTATTAAGTAATATTGTTCCTGGATCTCAGCTTTATGTTTATGACCATCATCCAGAAAAAGGGCAACTCCTTAATCAAGAATATGCTGTTAATAATCTTAATTCTGAGCGTGAAGTTGCGCGTGAATCAGATATTGTTATTATTGCGGTTAAACCTAATGTCATTGTAGATGTATTGAACGATATTCAAAAAGAGTTAAAAAAGAATACAATTGTTATCTCAATTGCAGCCGGTGTAACTATTAAAACTATTGCTAAAAGCGTTGGTTATGAGCAAAAGATTATTCGAGTGATGCCAAATACGCCGGCATTAGTAAATGCGGCAATGTGCTCAATTACCCCTAACACTGAAGTGACAGACGATGAGTTAGCAATCGTGCAGTCGTTATTGAATTGTATTGGTGAAACCGAAGTTGTGCCTGAATATTTAATTGATGCGGTTGTTGGCGCTAGTGGATCTTCACCTGCATTTGTATTTATGTTTATTGAAGCGATTGCTGATGGCGCTGTTAAAGGTGGTTTGTCGAGAAAACAAGCTTATAAATTTGCAGCACAGACGGTGTTAGGATCGGCAAAACTGTTACTTAAAACCGGTAAACATCCAGGTGAATTAAAAGATATGGTTTGCTCGCCTGCTGGAACAACTATCGAAGGTGTACAAGTTCTTGAAGAAAAAGGATTTCGAGCGGCAGTAATCGATGCCGTAGAAGCAACAATCAAAAAATCGAAAGATCTGTCCGAAAAATAAATTGTTAAGTGTGACATATTACTCTAATAGAAATTCATTTTGTATTCCTTCCTGTTAGAGTAATGAAATGTTAAAAGTAAAACATTTCTTGCATTAAATCGGAATTTATGCGTTAATAGTTACCAGCATATAACATGCAGATTTATTTTGTAACATTTAGATATTCGCAGTTTGTAGTTTACTTTATATCAGGGATTCGTATTAGTTTTCTTCAGTCTCCTCTTCTTAGTGTTAATAAGTAGTCTAGGTTTTATGTTTTAAAGATGGCCGTCATCGGCTAAGATTAATTTATTTATAGGAAGATTGTTATGTCTAAGAAAACTGGTCAAGTTAAATGGTTTAATGAAAGTAAAGGTTTTGGTTTTATTTCGCCTGCAGATGGCAGCAAAGATGTATTTGTACACTTTTCAGCGATTTCTGGTGATGGCTTTAAAACGCTAGCTGAAGGTCAACAAGTAGAATTTTCTATCCAAGATAGTCCTCGTGGTCCAGCTGCTGCTGACGTTATTCTAATTTAAATACCTCCCATCATATCCTATCTTATCAGCAACTATTTGCTGGTAAGATCACAAGCAAAATAATTCTACATATACACTTTTAAAAAAAATCTTATAACATATCAATAGTAAAATAATATGAGGAAAAAATGAAAAAATTACTACTTACAATCTCATTACTGGGAATATCTTCTTTTGCCATGGCAGACCTATCAGCGTCTTGTAAAACTTATTTTGATAAAGTGGATAATTTAATTAAAGCCATTCCAGATAATGCAGCGACTAAACAACAAACGGATATGTTGAAACAAAATCTAGAATTGGGTAAAAAGCAAGTTATTGCAATGTCTCAAGCTGATCAAGAAAATGCTTGTAAGAAAGGATTAGAGGCATTAAAACAAGCAGAAGCTGCATTATCTTCTAAAAAATAATGCGCTAAAGTTGATTTATCGTTTATTACGATGTCGAAAATCCCAAGGGGCTATAGGATTTTTATCTTTCCAAAGCCCTTTTTTGTTTTGTTTGGCTTGCGTTTCTAATCTTACCATTTCTTGATTATTTGCTATCCCTTTATAACGGTAAGCCCAAGCATAGCCACTTTCAACCATCTTAGCATTGATATTTATCTTATTGGAAAATACAGTACCTAACGTTCGTTGATAGATATCTTTTTTACTCTCTTTTATAAAAACAGCTTTACCCGCAACAAGTGACGCTAAATATTTTCTCGACACATTGCCATAAGCTTGTTTTTTTTCGGGCGCATCGATATCTAACAATCTAACTCGAATTTTTTGTTTAGTGTTGGTTAATACATCAATTGTATCGCCATCAATCACTTTGACTACTTTGCCTGCAAAATCAGCATAAACAAAAGAACTGAATAAAAAAGAAAAAACAATAATAATAAAAAAACGTTTTAACAAAATCATATTTAAAAACTTAAAAAATAAACTTATTATGGCGATGACCAACAAATGATGAACTAGTTTATATTGTTATAAGGAATGTCATTTGATCATAGGCACAATAGATAACTAGGTTGAGCTGCAATGACAAATAGCAAAAACATGTTGTTATTAATGATACTCAATCAACCACTGTTGTCTAATAAATCGTTATTTTAGCCTTACAACTAGTGCGTTATAAGGCTAAGTAACCTTTATTATGAATTAAAATTCGCTGGTATCTTTAAATAATCCAACTTTTAAATCAGTTGCTTCATAAATTAATTTACCATCAACATAAACTTCGCCATCCCCAATTCCCATAATTAATTTACGGTTAATGACGCGTTTAAAATGAATTTTATAAGTCACTTTTTTATTTTTTGGCAGGATCTGACCTTTTAATTTTAATTCGCCAACACCCAGTGCGCGTCCTTTACCTTTACCACCAATCCAACCAAGATAAAAGCCGACTAATTGCCATAATGCATCTAAGCCTAAACAACCAGGCATCACAGGATCGTTTTTAAAGTGACATTTAAAGAACCATAAATCAGGATTGATATCGAATTCTGCTTCAACATAACCTTTACTATAGTTACCGCCATCTTCATTCATTTCAATCACACGATCCATCATTAACATTAGATCAGAAGGTAAAGGAGGACCATCATGACCAAATAATTCACTATTGCCTGATTTAATCAAATCTGCTTTATCATACGAAGATTTACGTTCAAATGTCATAAAAAAACCTTTTATTTGTTGTTATTACTTCATGGTCAAAATAACGGTATTATTCATATCCATGTTATAAAAATAGATAGTGTTTAAACAGTATCAGTTTAACTCATTAATTAATGAGATTTTGCTTTAAAGTGTATTGGTTATTATTATTTTTTGCAATATTTTTGCCATCTACTCAACCAACTGTCGTGTTTTTTATCTTGCACTAACAGTGACTGCATGCGTGCCTGAATCAATTTGTATAAGCTAATACCATGCTCATCTTTATAGGGAATACCCGTTAGTAAATACAAGGCATCGGCAATATGCTCAACTGCCCAAATTGAAAATTTATTTTCTATCACTGCATTAATCACTTCATCGCTTAAACTCAAATGGCGTTGGTTACTGGCGGGAATAATGACTCCTTGTTGGCCAGTTAAGCCTTGATGCTGACAAACGGCAAAAAAACCTTCTATTTTTTCATTTACCCCACCAATTGACTGTACATGACCAAACTGATCAACCGAACCGGTAACAGCTAATTGTTGATCGATAGGTTGATTGGATAATGCACTAATGAGTGCACAAAATCCAGCCAGTGAAGCACTATCACCATCGATTTCACTATAAGATTGTTCGAACACTAAAGATGTTGAAAAAGGTAATTGATGATTTATCGCAAATTCTGACATCATAAATGCTTGCATTATCATCATTCCTTTAGAATGAATGTTACCTGCAAGGTCAGTTTTACGTTCAATATCAATCAATTCACCATCACCAAAATGAATAATGCAGCTTAAACGAGAGGGTTCCCCTATGGCTCTTGGATAACCCGGATATTCAATGACAGATAACCCATTTATTTGCCCAACAACCTGATCTTTGGTATTAATCATTATCTGGTTGGTAAATATTTCATCATAAAACCGCTCAGTTAAATAACTTTCGCGCCAAAGTTTTTGCTTGATTGACTTGATTATAGCTGACTCATCAATGACACTATTTTCCATATAATGGGCTGCATTAACTAATAGGGTGTAAACCCAATCAACTGCCATAGGAAGATAAAATTGATCACCGGTATAACGTGTTGCCTCTTTATATAACTTAGTGAATGCTGATTTATCAATATGTGGTAAGTTTTGATTCTCAGCTATAAATTCTAAGTAACTAAACCACTGTTCTATCTGTAAAGAGGCGTTAACGGCTAATTCGTTTTCAAACTCACTATAAATTGAAGTGGAGTAAAACTCGGGATCGAGATCTTGTAATTCGGTTAAGCTTAATCTATCACCGACTAAAATAATGCGTAAATCAAGAGGCATTTTTGGAATAGCAATAGGCAATGGGTGTAATTCATCGGCAGAAAACCATTCAAACTCTTGTTTTATCACCATCTGTTTTAATTTAAACCACATAGATGGTTGGGCAAGTAACGAGCGGAGTCCTAAAATCAAAAAACCGCCATTGGCTTGATGAACTAAACCTGCTTGTAATTTGATAGGATCATTTTCCGGTTGTCGAACGCAGCCTAATAGCATTTCACTATCGAAAGATAGGGCTGTTAAACACGTATCTTGAACAGCAAAGTTATCTTGTTTACTTTTGGCTTTTGTTAGCGTGATTTTGTTATCATTGATATAGTAACTAAAGCCTAAAATAGAGGTTGAAATACTAGGTTTAATTGCTTGTTTAAATAGACGAAAAAACAGTTCGCTTTCTGTCCCTTTTAGGAGCATAAACCGAGGGGTATAAGCTTGCTTTTGCTTTGGGCACAATAGTGAAAAGGCATCGGCAATTCGTGGTTGCCATGTTAATAAATTATTTACCTCTTTAGTGGCTAAATCAGTAGGTATCTTTTTATTATTAACGATGATTTCGATTTGTTTTAAATCTGGTTGAAGCTGTTGTGCTTCGAGTTGTTTGATTGCCAAAATGAGTATCTTTTTTGTTAGCCAAATAAATCTATAAATTATAGCAAGTATCGATTGTAACGCCAACAAATTACCGAGATCTTTATGCTAACAAATAAAAAATTTACAGAAAGATTTTTCAAAATCAGGTAAACTATGCCGTAAATTAATAGTTACTAATCATTGTTATCATCATTGCCAACAATTAAATATGCTCAAACTTAAAAATAATCATTTTAAAGATGAACAAGTTTCACAAATTGTGAGCTGGGGACACTGGTTTACATTATTTAATATTTTTGTCGTAATTATTCTTGGTAGTCAATACTTGATGATTGCGGATTGGCCTCGCACATTTATGGGAAGATTTTATGCTATTATTAGTGCGATTGGGCATTTTAGTTTTTTGACTTTTATTGCTTACTTGATTTTACTTTTTCCATTAAGCTTTTTTATTTATTCATCAAGGTGGCAACGCATCATTGCAACAATTACAGCTACCTTAGGTATTACCTTACTTTTAATTGATATTGACGTTTTTTCGCATTTTCGAATGCATCTTAATTTATCGATTTGGCAATTGCTAACTACGCAAAAGGCTTCTTTTTTAAGTACTGCATTTATTCTTATTCCGTTTATCCTCTTTATTGAGATTTTATTTGCAATCTGGAGCTGGAAAAAGTTACGTAGCCTTACTAAACGTAAACGATTTGCAAAGCCAGTTGTCCTTATATTTATTCTTTGCTTTATTTCTTCCCATCTTATTCATATTTGGGCTGATGCTAATTTTTATCGACCAATAACCATGCAGCGTTCAAGCTTGCCGCTGTCTTATCCGCTTACCGCGAGGCATTTTCTTGAGCGTTATGGTTTTATTGAGCAAAATGATTATCGTAATCGGGTTATTCAAGAAGGTAATCCATTCGCGCTTGCAATTGAGTATCCACTTGGGCGTATCACATTTGATACCGAACAACAGATGAAAAATGTGGTAATGATTGCTATAGATGGATGGAATTATGATTTGCTTGATGACACTATGCCTGCGTTAAATAAATTTGCGCAAAACAGCCTCTTTTTTACTAATCATTATGGTGCAAGCAATCAGTCATATTTAAATGATTTTTCACTGTTTTATGGGTTAGATCCCAATTATTACAACAGTATTTTAGCGAGTCACAAAACTTCGGCTTTAATTGATGCAGTAATAAAACAACATTATAATTTAGGTTTATTTTCGGCCGATGGTTTTGCCGAACCTCTTTATCGTTATGCATTACTCTCTAATTTTACCTTACCTGAACCTAAAAAACAGACTAATCGACAAGTCACTGATAACTGGATGGCATGGCATGACAAACAAAACGAATTGGACAACCATGCACCTTTATTTTCTGTCATTCAATATTCACTGGGTTCTAAAAATAAAAACGTACCGATAACTGAATTAAAAACTGAGGCAAAAAAATTAGATCAGTATTTAGAATCGATAATTAGTTACTTAAAATTATCAAATTCATTTGATAATACGATTATTGTTATCACTGGATCGAATGACATTAAGATTAATGAAAATTTGAAAATTGCATTACGTGATAATACAAAGAGTTTTAGTCGGGAATCACTAAAAGTACCATTAATTATTTCTTGGCCAAATAAAGAGGCCAAACAAATAAGTGATGTAACTACGCAAACTGATATTTTAAGTACATTAATGCAAGAAGCATTCAATGTTACCACACCACCTCAACAATATAGTCAAGGTAAAAACTTATTTGATCAAAAATCTAGACAATGGATCATTGCTGGCAATGAAAGCGAAATAGCCGCGCTTTATAGTGATAAAACCGTTGTTCTTGATGAATTTGGGCGCTCAAAAATTTATGATTTAAACGATAAATTAGAAAAAGATCAGAAGATAAGTTTACCAATATTCTTACAAATTGTAACCGAGAATCGCCGGTTTATGGTTTTTGATGATTAAGAGTAAAAAAAGGGTGAAGATTACTTCACCTCTTTCCCCATTGCTTGTAAATCGGCATGATAAGATGAACGAACGAATGGACCACTCGCCGCATGGGTAAATCCCATATTTAATGCGATTTGTTTTAACTCATCAAATTCTTCCGGTGGCACATAACGCTCAACCGGTAGATGATATTTGCTTGGTTGTAGATATTGACCTAACGTTAGCATAGTTACGCCATGGGTACGAAGGTCTTTTAATACTTGAATCAGTTCTTCATTAGTTTCACCAAGTCCTACCATTAAACCAGATTTTGTGGGTATTTCAGGATGTCTTTCTTTAAAAGCGGCTAATAATTTTAGTGAACCTTGATAACTGGCACCAGGACGAATTTTTTTATAAAGGCGTGGAATATTTTCTAAATTATGATTAAACACATCTGGTGGATTTTCACTTAACACCTTAACCGCTTCATCAATGCAACCACGAAAATCTGGGGTCAAAGTTTCAACTTTAATATTAGGGCTTAATGCTCTAATTTCTTTGGTACACGAAGCAAAATGGCTCGCGCCGCCATCTTTAAGATCATCACGATCTACCGAGGTAATTACTACATAACGCAGTCTCATTTCTTCTATAGTTTTAGCTAATTTTATGGGTTCTTCACGATCTGGCGGTAAAGGTCGTCCGTGTGCAACGTCGCAAAATGGGCAACGACGAGTACAAATATCGCCTAAAATCATAAAAGTCGCCGTTCCATGATTAAAGCACTCAGCTAAGTTAGGACAAGAAGCCTCTTCACAAACTGAATGTAAACCATGTTTGCGCATGGTATTTTTAATATGCGAAATGTTATCAGAATGAACTGGTAATTTGATTTTCATCCATTCCGGTTTTTTTAGTGGCGCAGCGTCTTGTATTGTAATAGTTGGGATTAATCGTGTTTTATCAGCATCACGATATTTTGAGCTTCTAATTATTGTTTCATTATTTTGCATAATTTATATCTTATTAGTTTGTTAACTGCTTGATGAAATTATTGGTTAACAATTGTTTTATTTTTTTACGATCAATTGGCGAGACATATTCTTTTAATTGTGTCATTTGTAATCCGGCATAACCACAAGGATTGATATTTTTAAACGGTCCAAGGTCCATATCAATATTTAATGCAAGCCCATGTAATGTGCAACCTTTTTTAATATGTAACCCGAGTGAACAGATTTTCTTGTTATTGATATACACGCCCGGCGCATCGGCTTTAGCGTAAGCTATAATACCATAGTGTTGCAAAGTATCGATGACACTCTTTTCCAAATAACTGACAATATCACGAATACCGATCTTACGTCGTTTCAAATCAAATAATATATACATAATCTGCTGACCAGGTGCGTGATAGGTAATTTGTCCGCCGCGATCAGTTTGTACAATCGGAATATCTGTTTTGCATAACAAATGTTCTGGCTTACCAACTTTTCCTTGTGTAAAAACAGGGTAGTGCTCAACTAACCAAATTTCATCCAATGTTTGTTCATTGCGATTAAGCGTAAATTCATGCATGGCTTGATAAGTTTGCAGGTAGGGCTGTATATCTAAATCCTGAATAATAATATCTTCTGCTTTCATCTTCACTGTAGCGTTTATCTGCCATTTTTATCAAAATCTTACATCTATATATCAGATTTTACTATAACTTGACAATACATAGCTAATCACGGTATAACCAATCCCATTAATTCAGATAAATTAATTTTTATTAAATTTGATTTATATCAATTGATTATGGGTTTATTTAAATTAATAATTGAAATGGTTGATTAATTTGATAGGAATTAACATTCTTTTCTAAACTATGGTTTGCTTTACTTTTTCTTTGAAAATGGCAGACTTATACTAAATAAGCTCCGTAATGCAGAGTAGAAGGTTATAAGTTAGTTATGGCTTAAGTTATAGCTAAGGATAGCAAAAGCTGCATTTTTTTTAACAAAAAAGAGGTTTTTATATGTCGGACATGCAAGTGAATGATATCGATCCTATTGAAACACAAGATTGGCTAAAAAGTCTTGATTCAATTATTCGTGAAGAAGGCATCGAACGTGCACAATATATTATTGAACAAATAGTCAATAAAGCCAAAGATGGTGGTGTTCCTTTACTTTTTGGTTCTTCAACCAGTAATTATATCAATACCATCCCTGTAGAAGAGGAGCCAGCATATCCGGGGGATTGGGAAATTGAAAGACGCATTCGTTCAATTGTTCGTTGGAATGCTATTATGATGGTACTTAGAGCGTCTAAAAAGGATTTAGAGCTTGGCGGTCATATGGCATCATTTCAGTCTGCTGCTACATTTTATGAAGTTTGTTTTAACCACTTTTTCCGTGCCAGAAATGAGAAAGATGGTGGTGACTTAATTTATTTCCAAGGTCATATCTCACCGGGAATTTATTCACGTGCATTTATTGAAGGTCGTTTGACTGAAGAACAATTAGATAATTTCCGTCAAGAAGTTCATGGTAAAGGCCTATCATCTTATCCTCATCCAAAATTAATGCCTGAATTCTGGCAATTCCCAACTGTTTCTATGGGATTAGGTCCGGTTAGTGCGATTTTCCAAGCTCGATTCTTAAAATATCTAAACCATCGTGGGCTTAAAGATACTTCAGAACAAACTGTCTATGCATTTTTAGGTGATGGTGAAATGGATGAGCCAGAATCAAAAGGGGCAATCACAGTTGCAACCCGTGAAAAACTAGACAATTTAGTTTTTGTTATCAACTGTAATTTACAACGCTTAGATGGTCCTGTTACTGGTAATGGTAAAATTATCAATGAACTCGAAGGTGTATTTGCTGGTGCGGGTTGGAATGTTATTAAAGTGCTTTGGGGTGATCGTTGGGATAAATTATTACAAAAAGATAAATCAGGTAAATTAATCCGTCTAATGAACGAAACACTTGATGGTGATTACCAAACATTAAAATCTAAAGATGGTGCTTATGTTCGTGAACACTTCTTTGGTAAATACCCTGAAACCGCAGCCTTAGTTAAAGATATGTCTGATGAAGAGATCTTTAGATTAAATCGAGGTGGTCAAGATCCATCTAAAATGTTTGCTGCATTTATGCGAGCAAAACAGACTAAAGATCGACCAACTGTAATTTTAGCTCATACTATTAAAGGTTATGGTATGGGTGAAGCGGCTGAAGCGAAAAATATTGCTCACCAAGTTAAAAAAATGAATATGGATGGTGTTCGTCATGTTCGTGATTTCTTTAATATTCCTGTGACTGACGATGCACTTGAAAAATTACCTTATATTAAATTTGAAGAACATACACCTGAATACAAATATATCCATGAACGTCGTAATGCGCTGCATGGCTATGTTCCGTCAAGATTAACTAAGTTCTCTGGAACAGTTTCTATTCCACCATTAAGTGAGTTTGCGCCATTACTTGAAGCACAAACTAAAGAAATTTCAACAACAATTGCGTTTGTTCGTGCTCTTAACATCATGCTTAAGGACAAAGAGTTAGCACCACGTTTAGTGCCAATTCTCGCTGATGAAGCACGTACTTTTGGTATGGAAGGCTTATTCCGTCAAATTGGTATCTATAATCCACATGGACAACAATATACCCCACAAGATAGAGAACAAGTCGCTTACTATCGTGAAGATGAAAAAGGTCAGATTTTACAAGAAGGAATCAATGAATGTGGTGCGACAGCTTCTTGGATTGCTGCTGCAACTTCATATAGTACTAATGATTTCCCAATGATTCCATTCTATATTTATTACTCAATGTTTGGTTTCCAACGCATTGGTGATTTAATGTGGGCAGCTGGCGATCAACAAGCTCGCGGATTTATGATCGGTGGTACATCTGGACGCACAACCCTAAATGGGGAAGGCTTACAACACCAAGATGGTCATAGCCATATTCAAGCTTTAACTATCCCGAATTGTATCTCTTATGATCCTGCATATGCTTATGAAGTCGCTGTTATAATGCAAGATGGCTTACGTCGTATGTATGGCGAACAAGAAAATGTTTACTACTACATCACAACTCTTAACGAAAATTATGCGCAACCAGCGATGCCAGAAGGTGCAGAAGAGGGGATCCGTCGAGGTATTTATAAACTTGATACCGTTGCAGGTCAAGCAGGCAAACCAACTGTTCAGTTATTAGGTTCAGGCTCTATATTACGCCATGTTCGTGATGCGGCTGATATCCTAGCGAAAGATTATGGAGTTAACTCAGAAGTTTACAGTGTAACATCATTTACCGAGCTTGCTCGCGATGGACAAGATTGTGAACGTTACAATATGTTACATCCAAGTGAAACACCAAAAGTGCCTTATGTTGCACAGGTGATGAATAATAATCCAGCGGTTGTGTCAACTGACTAT
Organism: Gilliamella sp. B2969; assembly: GCF_026536195.1. Lineage (NCBI taxonomy): Bacteria > Pseudomonadati > Pseudomonadota > Gammaproteobacteria > Orbales > Orbaceae > Gilliamella > Gilliamella sp. B2969. Next base: position 183,211 of record NZ_JAFNOP010000004.1, on the reverse strand, counting down.
ATGAAACTGTTTGCTGAACAAATCCGCGGTTTTGTTCCTGCCGAAAGCTACCGAGTATTAGGTACTGATGGCTTTGGTCGCAGTGATAGTCGAGAAAACTTGCGCCATCATTTTGAGGTAGATGCATCTTATGTTGTTGTTGCTGCATTGGGTGAACTTGCTAAACGTGGTGATATTCAAGCTAGTGTGGTTGAAGAAGCCATCAAAAAATTTGAAATCAACCCAGATAAACTCAACCCACGTATTGCATAAGAGGTAAAAAGAATGAGTATAGAAATAAAATTACCCGACATTGGTGGTGATGAAGTTGAAGTAACCGAAATTTTGGTCAAAGTCGGTGATAAAGTTGCTGTTGACGATAATATTATGACTGTTGAAGGTGATAAAGCGTCAATGGAAATTCCTGCACCACAAGCAGGCGTTGTAAAATCTATCATTGTGAAAGTTGGTGACAAAGTAAAAACTGGCGTTGCAATTATGGAATTTGATGAAGATGGTGCAAGTGCACCAGCTACCAAAGAAGAGCCAAAATCAGCGCCTGCTGCTCCAGCCGCAAGTCAAATTGTTGATGTCAATGTACCTGATATTGGTGGTGATGAGGTTGAAGTCACTGAAATTTCGGTTAAAGTTGGTGATAGCGTAGCAATCGATGATAACATCATCACTGTTGAAGGCGATAAAGCATCAATGGAAGTGCCTGCAACCGTTGCTGGTGTTGTTAAAAACATTGTTGTTAAAGTTGGCGATAAAGTTAAAACTGGTTCTAAAATAATGGAATTTGAAACGGCAGCATCGACTGCACCAGCGAAAGCTGAAAGTTCAGCGCCAGTATCAACACCAGCTCAAGTAGCTCCGGCGCCTGCAACAGTAGCTGAGCCGGCTAAGGCATCAGCTCCAGCAACCACGGGCAATGATTTTGTTGAAAATGATGCTTATGCACATGCAACACCATCGGTTCGTCGTTTAGCTCGCGAATTTGGCGTTAATCTTGCTAAAGTGACACCAACAGGTCCTAAACATCGTATTTTACGTGAAGATATTCAAGCTTATGTTAAAAATGCGGTTAAACAAGTTGAAAGTGGCAATGCAGGTGGTGCATTACCTGGCTTACTACCATGGCCAAAAGTTGATTTCAGTAAATTTGGTGAAGTAGAATCATTACCATTAACTAAGATTCAAAAAGTATCAGGTGCTAATTTACATCGCAACTGGGTCATGATTCCGCATGTTACTGAATTTGATGAAACAGATATTACTGATCTAGAAGCATTTCGTAAGCAACAAAATGCTGAAGCTGATAAGAAAAAACTTGATCTTAAGATCACACCACTTGTATTTATTATGAAGGCGGTAGCAAGTGCGTTAACGGCTTACCCACGCTTTAACAGTTCATTATCTGAAGATGCACAAACCTTAATCATTAAAAAATACATTAATATTGGGGTAGCGGTTGATACGCCAAATGGTTTAGTAGTGCCGGTATTTAAAGATGTGAATAAAAAAGGTATTGTTGAACTTTCACGTGAACTGGCTGAAATTTCTAAAAAAGCGCGTGACGGTAAATTAACAGGTTCAGACATGCAAGGTGGTTGTTTTACTATTTCTAGCCTAGGTGGAATTGGTACCACTTCATTTACTCCAATTGTAAATGCGCCTGAAGTCGGAATTTTAGGGGTATCACGCTCTACTATGAAACCTGTTTGGAATGGTAAAGAGTTTACACCACGCTTAATGTTACCATTGTCATTATCATTTGATCACCGTGTGATTGATGGTGCTGACGGTGCACGCTTCTTAAGCCATATTGTTAACGTATTATCCGACTTACGTCGTTTAGTGATGTAGTGGAGGAAAATAGATTATGAGTCAAGAAGTTAAAACACAACTTGTAGTTTTAGGTGCAGGGCCAGCGGGATATTCCGCTGCGTTCCGCGCAGCCGATCTTGGTTTAGATGTCACCTTAGTTGAACGTTACTCAACGCTAGGTGGGGTGTGTCTGAACGTCGGTTGTATTCCTTCCAAAGCATTACTGCATGTTGCTAAAGTAATGGATGAAGCCAAATCATTAACTGAGCATGGTATTCATTTTGGTACCCCAAAACTTGAATTAGATAAAGTACGCGGTTGGAAAGAGAAAGTTATTAATCAGCTCACTAATGGATTAGCGGGTATGGCTAAAATGCGTAAAGTGAACGTAATTCAAGGTGAAGCGCAATTTACTGGCAGTCATACTATGGATGTGACATCGTCAAAAGGCATTACCAAAATTACCTTTGATAATGCGATTATTGCTGCTGGTTCTCGCCCAATTACATTACCATTCATTCCTCATGAAGATCCGCGTATTTGGGATTCAACCGATGCATTAGCATTAACCACCATTCCTAAAAAATTATTATTAATGGGTGGGGGAATTATTGGACTTGAAATGGGTACTGTTTATCATGCCCTAGGTTCAGAAGTGGATGTGGTTGAAATGTTTGACCAAGTGATTCCTGCGGCTGATAAGGATGTGGTTAAAGTCTTCACTAAACAAATCCAGAAGAAGTTTACCCTAAGACTGGAAACTAAAGTCACTACCGTTGAAGCAAAACATGATGCCATTTATGTCACCATGGAGAAAAAAGACGGAACGACCGAAACGCATACCTATGATGCTGTGTTAGTCGCAATTGGACGTACACCAAATGGTAAACTAATTGGCGCTGAAAAAGCTGGCGTAAATGTTACCGATCGTGGCTTTATCGAAGTTGACAAACAAATGCGCACTAATGTACCGCATATTTATGCGATAGGTGACGTAGTGGGTCAACCAATGCTTGCGCATAAAGGTGTGCATGAAGGGCATGTTGCTGCTGAAGTAATTGCCGGTAAAAAACACTTCTTCGATCCAAAAACTATTCCTTCAATTGCATACACTGAACCTGAAGTAGCTTGGGTTGGTTTAACTGAAAAAGAAGCAAAAGCTAAAGGTATTGATTACGAAGTAGCAATCTTCCCATGGTCAGCATCAGGACGCGCGATTGCTTCTGATTGTTCAGAGGGTATGACAAAACTGATCTTCAATAAAGCTGATAATCGCTTACTTGGTGGAGCAGTTGTCGGTGTGAATGGTGGAGAGTTGCTAGGTGAAATCACTTTAGCTGTTGAAATGGGATGTGATGCAGAAGATATTGCATTAACTATTCATGCTCATCCGACATTACATGAATCGATCGGTTTAGCGTCCGAAATTTATGAAGGATCGGTAACCGATCTACCGAATGTAAAAGCGAAGAAAAAATAGTTTTATTTTGATGTTTTTGTATCTAAATTTATGCCGTTAGATAGCTAACGGCATTTTTTTGCAAAAACTTATGAAAATATTGGCTAAAGTAAAAATAATATCGATATTTCACATCTAAACTTCAATTAAGTTTGTAAAAAAATTTTTAAAGAGCTTCGGATTCTACATACTCAAAACTCAATAATTACTATAATTTTTCACAACAAAATTAATTACGTTATTTTATATAATTGAGACTATACTGATTCAGTATGCTGACAGCGGAGCATATAAGGTGAGTAAAGCCGCTTTGTTCAAATAAAACTTTCATAGAACATTACCACTTTAAAATCAATAAGAAATCTTACAAGTTCACTAGTTATTTATGTGATTTTGAAACTGAAATGTTTTCCAAATCCAGTATATTAGAATTGCATGCAAAAATTTCAATAAATTTTTTAAAATTGTAGTTGGAATAAGAGTTAATCTAGGTATTTTTTTTCGAAATAGAATAATAAACTGGTATTTTTTATTCAAACAACACTTTTAGTGATACAAAGGCCTATATGCTAATAATAATTAAACATAATAATTTAATGGTTAAATGTATATATATATATCAATCGACTGTTGAAGAATTTCATACAAGTTACCTATACTTATTGTGGACATCGGCTAATTGTTGAAGATGGATAAGATGCAATTAAAAATTATAGTGATAAATACAAGCTTGCCATAGCAAAATAAGAATAAAGAGTACTATTTTAAACAAAAACAGATTTTTCGACGTATGGCGAATGAAGAAAACTCAAAAAGTTTTATTGGGTTATATATTATGTGATTCTCATGGCAATATTATTTTGTATGATAAGAGTACATTTTTATGTGACTTTACAAGCGATCTAATATAATTAGCTTCATTTTTATTGTATTAAGAATAAGAAATTGATACATTAATGAAATAACAGTATTTAATTTAAAACTATCAGATATGTATGGACATAGAGTACATTATTTATACACATTACTATCAGTTTTATTTTTAGTGTTTTTATGTGTTTTTAGATTTTATCCTGTATTGGATGCTAAATTTGCATTTTTTGCTCAAGGTCCAGATGATATTGATTATTCATCACTTTTAAATGAAAATCAGAATAGTTATCAGTCTAAGTTAATCATAGTAGATAATGAGTTTTTTTTATTATCAAAAGATTACAAGGGTGAAGAGTCGATAGATAGTGATGATCTTGGTTTTAAAGTTAATAATTATTCCATATTTGATAATAATAAAGATGGAATGAATATATTTGGTTCCTCAGATTCTGGTGTCTATTTTTTATCCAAATTGAACAGTGACATACAATTTAAAGTTATTTTGAGTAATGATTACCCCATACGTGTGATTCCATCTCCTACACTTCAACATTTATTAATTGAAACACAAATTGATGATGCATCTTCTACTCGTTATAATAACACGAAAGATGTATTTTTAAATTCAAATGATAAAGGTACAACTTGGCATCAAGTAAGTAGTAATTTAAATGTGGGTAGAAACTTTTTAAATAGAACTATCCCTTTCTTTGTAAATGAACAAGAGGTTTGGTTAATTAATAGAACACATATTATTGAAGATCCTGAACTGGAAGAACTTAATAGATTGTTTTTGTCAAATAATGCAGGATACAATCATCATGAAATTGAACAGCTTTTTGATTCTATTTATCATGCTAATTATTTTGAACTTAATTTTACACAAATTGAACCTCGTAATAAGAATGACTTTATCGCTAATCTCAAATCACTTTTGGAAGTAAATTATCCTAAAAAGTCTATTAAAAATGTTGAGAAAAGTTCAATGTCAGAGCAAGAAAATCAAATATTGCTATATCCGCTTTTTGACAATACCGTTTTAGTTTGGAAACGATTGCCATTGATAGAAAACAACGAAGAATCTTCTATTACAATTCAATTTAAATTAAAAAAAGAAAACGATTTTTGGATTGCTGATGATTGTACCTTGTTAGAAAATGGGATTATCAATATTCGTGGCTATCAAGATAATATTTATGCATCCTTTAAAAAAGCTTCAAAAGCTAGTATCGATTTGGCAAAATTGAATACGGACAATTACAAATGGGATAGTTTGCCTTCGATTCCATCTATTTTTGGTATATTGTCCTTTGATTCTTTAGTATTGAATGATTTTGATGTTACTAAAAATGCTATTTTAATCTCCACATCACAATACAAACACTTCAACGATCCATTATCGACTTTAGGATTAAAAGAGCCTTTTTATATCTATGGAGTTCGAATTTTTTATTTACTGCATAATAGCGAAGAGTGGAAAGCTTTAAAAACAAAATCGTCAAATCTTGGTGGCACTAATAAAGAAAAAAACATCTATTACCATAATAATAAACCTTTATACTCAAATGATAGAAAGCATGTTATTGATTCTTATCATTTAAATTAAATAATATAAATAAATATGGGTTTAAAAATAAAAAGTGTCAGAAATAAATTTTTACAACTATATTGCTATATTTTTATCGAAAATGTTTAGTTACCAAGTTAAAAAGATAATTACTGTAGTTAACAATGATAGGTTCTTTCTATTGCAGCCTATAATAATCTAAAAAATAATATATAAATATTGAATATATATTTGAAACTCATCACGATAAATTTAAATAGGTATTTAACCTTGGTAAAACAACAAGTTATTTATAATAGTCATACAATTCAAGTCAACGAAAGTAATACCCTAAAAAACTGATAACCAGATGTTAAAAATAAAAAAAACAATAAGTTATTCGAAAAAATAAAAAACGAATAAATTATGTTTAAATAAAAATATTCCACCAACTGATGAAGTGATTAAATAGAAAGGAGCAGCTTAAGTAAGAAATCTGAGATTATAATGGAAATAGCGAAAACGTATATTTTTTAAACATTAGATTAATCTATTACTCAATCTATAGCGCATTTATTTTTATTTTGCGATATGGCATTGTTAGTTGGGAGCTTAAATTCCTTAGTTCACCATTTGAAGTTGTTGGAAAAGATTTAGGTAAACTAGTATCAATGGCTGGATTCTCTGTATTTAAAATTGGTTAAATTTTAGGGATATTGTTAGCAGATTATGTTTCGATTAAAATCTTTAAAATTTCAAGCCGCTAACCAATGTTATGTTTTTATTCATTACCATTGTTTTATTAGTCATATATTGGCAAATATCAGCAGGTATTGAAAATCAAATATATAATTAGATTATATTGATTTTAATCGGACTTTCTATTTATGGCCTCTTATGTTCTGTGTTATCCTCATGCAATTAAGCCAAAAAATGTTGTAGGGGCTGCTTCAGGTATATCTGGTGCATTTTCTTCTATTTTTGGATCAATTATTGCCACTTTAAGCATGGGAATTATTGTGGATGGGCGTTACATCCAAAGTGTTAATTGTTTTCGGCTATGGATAGGATTATTTTAAGTTTATTAGCTCGTAACAAATTTCTCGAATTTAAATAACAGAAAATAAAATACCTATGGCCAAATTAATTTTCTCATCCAATATTATTAATTTGGTTGTAATAATAAGCATTAAAAAGGTTAATTAGAAACTGTAGCCAAAATCCCTTCTCCTGTATAACAATACGCTTTAGCTTGATAAGCAATAAAAGCTGATTCTCCTTTGCTAAGGACTACTGATTCAAATTCTGTGGTCAAGCAAATCTTTCCTTCAAGGCATAATACTATTTGTGCGCTAGTTACCTTTTGTTCTTGTTGTTGATCATTACTGTATATAATTTCGAAATTAAAATCGTCAACTGGAACCGGAAAAGAGGTTCTATTAGCTTTGATTATTGGTTTTATTAGTAAATTATTTAAACTTAAGCTATCAAAACTTGTATTGTTTACTAACTGCTGTATATCAATGTGTTTGTGCGTTAAGCCTGCTCTAAGCACATTATCTGAGTTTGCCATTACTTCAAGCCCTGTTCCTTTGATATAAGCATGAGGTGTTTGCGCATCTAAAAACATAGCTTGCCCGGGTTGTAGTTCAATAACATTTAAAATTAATGGCATAAATATACCGATATCATTTGGATATTCTTGAGCAAGCATCTTGATTGTTGAAAAAGGCTCAATTTCTATATCGTTTATGCTATTTAGTAATTGATTAATTAATTGTAATTTTTCTTTTTCCGAAAGATTCAATAATGCTGTAAAAAACAGTTTCAATTGCTGAGGTGTACGATTATTTTTCAATTTTAAGATTTCATTTTCAAGTATCGAAACGTTAATTTTTGCAAACAGCATAAGTATTTCATCGATAGGTCGAAATGATCGCATCGCTTTAAAGGGGGTTAAGGCGTAAATTAATTCTGGTTTATGATTAGGATCTTTATAATTTCGCTTTGGATCGTTAAGGGCAATGCCTAATTGATTTTCTTTTTCAAAACCACATTTAGCCGCGGTTTTTGTTGGATGAACCTGTATTGATAAGGCTTTATTCGCGGAAAGTATTTTAAAAAGATAAGGTAAACCAGCAAATTTTTTGTATGTATCTTCACCTAAAATAGCTTGCGGGTTATCATTGATCAATTTATCAAGTTTGACTTTGTGATTGTCAATTTCAATGGCTGTTGAACAGCCGATTGGATGCGCTCCCATCCAAATTTCCGCCATTGGTTTTTGACTGGGATTACTGATCCCCAAAATTTTTGTTATCTGATCCATACTACCCCAATCAAAGTGTTTAATTGGGTTTTCGAGTTTCCATATTGTTTGTTTCATCGTTTTTACCATTAACAATAAAAAATTGGTGTTGAAATCACTAAGTAATTGTAGGTAACTATACCCTTGATAAAAAAACTTGCAAACTAATAAATATAAGCCAGCAAATTAAATAACTAAACTGGCTTTTATTACTAATTAATAGAAATATTTAAACCTTACACGTGCACCATAGCGATCATCGGTATTATCACCATGAGATTTACTTCTATCCAATAGTGAATAATAGGTACCTAAATAAATATTAAAATTGTCCATATCTAATACGTTATTAATTAAGTAAGAAGCATTAACTGTATGGATTTTATATTTTCCTTTATTATTGATATGACCGTCTTTGATACGATTTTCTAGGTTAAATTTTTTAATATCATTATTGGCAAAAATGTACCCAAATCCAATTTGTTCCCAAACTAGATTGGTACCTATAGTCATATCTTTTTCATCTTTGGCATTCATATATGCAAAGCTAGTATTGATTTTAAGTCCTTTATTCGATGCGTTCCAGTCACCTTCGCTATTCCATGAGAATGTTGCGCCATAGCCTGTTCGTTTAGATTGATCTCGAAATTTTTCATCATTGTCATAGTAACCATAAGCATTTTTAACAACATTGGTTTCGGCTGCAATTGCTGTTGATACACTATCATTTTTCCAAGATAAAACAGGACGAACATACGCAACATTTTTCTTTTTGTCGATGTTATAGCCATGATAAGTTGATTTGTTGAACATCTTCTCACCATTGTTAATTAATCCATTTAATTCGAAATTAAAATTAGTTAAAAAGGGTTTATTTAATTGAATACTCCCGCCATTTTTGCTCCTACCTCGACCTTCTTTCATCATATAAATATATCCAAAACCGTCTTCATAAAGATCATTGGCGGTATTGCCTGAATATTCGATAAACGTATCTTGACCCAGTGGAAACATGTCATAAGCTTCGTAACGACCAATTTTAATATTCCACTCCTTTTTTTGCCCAAAGTAAAAAGCTGCATCATCAAGGTTCATATCACCACTTAAATCAGCAAGAGGTTGTACTGTAAAACCAGCATAATTAGAATGGTTGATTTCTCGATAACCATCTAAACCAATCAAAATTCGCCCATTGATATCCCAGCGATCTTTGTCGGCAGGTTGATTTTTTTTATCAGCGGTTTGTTTTAATGAACTTAGTTGTTGTTTACTGCTTGCTGCATCGGTATTGAATTCAACATCACCATATAATTTTAATTTTCCTTGTTGTGTATCCCATTGAATTGCAGCATTGGCAATAGAACTTAATCCCAATAAACTTAATACAAAAAATTTTTTCATGATTGCGACTCCTTAAATAGTTTAAAATTAGTTTATGTATACGATAACATTAAATTATTATATGATTTATTTGTTATTATTTTTTATGTTTGCAAAATAAATGATAACGTTTACATTTATATGTTATGAGGTGATTCAATTTTTTAAAACTTGAAAAAGCGATTTATGTGACATGTGCAACATTTTTAGTAGATTGATTTTTTATAGATTAATTTTTTCCGATTTTTATCAAGGTTATTTAACTAAGCAGACAACAAGCTGAAACTGTATTTTGCATACAATAAAGTATATAATGCCCAGCAAATTTAATTATTTATCGTTAAAATTATACTTTTTATGAAATCTTCTATTATCAGCAAGTTAGAAACCCTGCAAGAGCGCTATGAAGAAGTTCAAGCATTATTATCTGATGCTTCGGTTATTGCCGATCAAAATCGTTTTCGTACGCTTTCTAAAGAATACTCTCAATTATCTGGCGTGGTTAAATGTTTTACGAGTTGGAAGCAAACACAAGAAAACATTGAAACCGCTAAAATGATGTTGTCAGATCCTGAAATGAGTGAAATGGCTCAAGAAGAACTCGATGAAGCATTAGGTCAAGTTGAAGAACAAGAAAGACAATTACAAGTTCTATTATTACCTAAAGACCCTAATGATGATTACAACTGCTTTGTTGAAGTTAGAGCAGGGACTGGAGGTGATGAAGCGGCCATTTTTGCTGGGGATTTGGCAAGAATGTATACTCGCTATGCTGAATCAAAAAATTGGCGAGTTGAAATCATGAGCTCAAATGATGGTGAACATGGCGGTTATAAAGAAGTGATTATGCTGGTTAGTGGTGATGGTGTATACGGTAACTTGAAATTTGAATCAGGTGGCCATCGTGTTCAACGTGTACCAGAAACCGAATCGCAAGGTCGAATTCATACTTCAGCGTGTACAGTTGCAGTATTACCTGAAATTCCCGAAGCGGAAATGCCAGAAATTAACCCAGCAGACTTAAAAATTGATACTTATCGTTCCTCAGGGGCGGGTGGTCAGCACGTTAATACCACTGATTCAGCTATTCGTATTACCCATATTCCAACCGGTATTGTCGTTGAGTGTCAAGATGAGCGTTCACAACATAAAAATAAAGCTAAGGCGATGTCTGTATTAGCTGCACGTATTCAAGATGCAGAAACGCGAAAACGACAACAAGAAGAAGCTTCAACCAGACGTAATTTATTAGGTTCAGGTGATCGTTCAGATAGAATTAGAACGTACAATTACCCACAGGGTCGAGTTACTGATCACCGTATTAACCTGACTATTTATCGCCTAGATGAAGTGATGGAAGGTAAATTAGAAATGTTAATTGATCCAATCGTTCAAGAGTATCAAGCAGATCAACTCGCGGCATTATCGGAACAGGATGAATGACTTATTTAGAATGGCTAAAATCAGCATCACAAACGCTCACTGAAAGTGAGAGCCCTAAACGTGATGCTGAAATTTTATTGAGCTTTGTTACGCATAAAACACGCACATTTTTGATGGCTTTTAGTGAAACATTACTTAATGATGATGAGCTAATTGCCTTAGATGGATATCTTAAAAGACGTCAAGCTGGCGAACCGATTGCCTATATCACGGGTGAAAAGGAATTTTGGTCTTTAAAGTTTCATGTCTCAAATGCCACATTGATTCCAAGACCCGACACTGAAAAATTAGTTGAATTAGGTTTGGAATATTTATCTAAAATACCTTGCGAAGTCCTAGACTTGGGAACAGGGACAGGTGCTATTGCTATTGCAATGGCAACAGAGCGCCCAGATTGTTTATTTACCGCAGTAGAAAAAAATAAAGATGCATTAATTTTAGCTCAAGAAAATGCTAATCAAATTGGGGTTAATAACGTTTATTTTTTACAAGGTGATTGGTATAAGCCGATTAAGAATCGTAAATTTTCAATGATTACCAGTAATCCGCCATACATCGAACCAACCGATATACATCTATCGCATGGTGATGTGCGATATGAACCAAGAACAGCACTGGTTTCGGAAGACGAGGGGCTGGCAGATATTAAATTAATTGTACAGGGTGCAACTAAACACCTTCATCAATATGGTTGGTTGCTAATTGAACACGGCTGGAAACAAGGTTTGGCCGTTCAAACAATTTTCAAACAACATGGATTTCAATTAGTCGAAACCGTCGCTGACTATAGTGGTAACGATAGGGTTACGCTTGGTCGATGGTTTAAACCTTAACTAGGAATATTTTATGAAGCAACAAAAAAGAGTTAAAGTTGGCGATATTACTGTCGCTAATGATTTACCATTTGTGTTATTTGGTGGTATGAATGTTCTTGAATCACGTGATTTAGCCATGAAAATCTGTGAACATTATGTTACCGTGACAAATAAATTGAATATCCCTTATATTTTCAAAGCCTCTTTTGATAAGGCAAATCGTTCTTCAGTACACTCTTATCGTGGACCAGGTTTGGAAGAAGGCTTGAAAATTTTTGAAGAACTAAAAAAGCAATTTGGTATAAAAGTGATTACCGATGTGCATACCGAAGCGCAATGCCAGCCAGTTGCAGATGTAGTTGATGTAATTCAATTGCCTGCATTTTTAGCAAGGCAAACAGATCTGGTTGTTGCAATGGCTAAAACTGGTGCGGTGATTAATGTTAAAAAACCACAATTTGTAAGCCCAGGTCAAATGGGGAATATTGTCGAAAAGTTTGAAGAAGCCGGTAACGATCAAATTATTCTTTGTGATCGTGGTAGCTGTTTTGGTTATGATAATTTAGTCGTTGATATGCTGGGTTTTAATATTATGAAAAAAGCCAGTCATGGTTCACCTGTTATTTTTGATGTCACCCATGCTTTACAATGTCGAGATCCAATGGGCGCAGCGTCTGGCGGTCGACGGGGGCAAGTGACTGAGCTTGCTCGTTCAGGTATGGCTGTAGGTATTGCAGGGTTATTTTTAGAATCTCATCCAGATCCTAGTCATGCAAAATGTGATGGTCCATCAGCGTTACCATTAGCAAAACTAGAACCATTCTTAAAACAGATTAAAGCAATTGATGAGTTAGTAAAAAGTTTTGACGAAATCGATACGGAAAACTAATACTAATAAAATCTGTTATTAACGGCAAATCAAATAAAGAGAAATGTGAATCGTTTCTCTTTTTTTTGTTCGATACTTTCTAAATATTGCTCATATTGATAATAATTCAATATATTCAATTTATTACTTTACCTATCACACTACTGTTTAGGTTTTAAAGATCGCTTAAATAATTATTTTTTTATCTGAAAAAAGTCGGCTTTTATTTAATAAAAATAGTATTAATTTCTATTTTTTGGTGATTTTGATCACGATTTAAGATCATTTAATTTGCGAACTAAAATATGTTTATGCATTATAAAAATACTTATTTATCTGTTATCTGATGTAAATCGCTTGCTAAAATAGGCGTTAATTGTCATTTACATGAAAATAAGTTAGTGATTTAACTTTGCAAAAAATTTTTAAAGTGAGGCTGTGACTTGTTGTATAAATAAAATAATTTTAGGGAAACAAACATGAATCTAAATACGCTTGCTGTTGTACCATCCCGTTTTCATTTTCTAACAAAATATATTTTATCCTTCTCTTTTTTTTATAGTATTAATCCTGTGTATGCCGTTTATGAAAATAATTTTGTTGATGATTCATCACTCACGGGAAATGTATTTTTCTGGAATCGTGATCGAGAAAGAAAAAATATTGAAGAACATAAATATGAAAAAAACCTCAGGCACTCATCATTTAACACAAATTTAGATTTCAAATCGGGTTATATGGCTGATCGCTTTGCAATTGAGTTAGGTGGTTATGGTGCTTGGGAAGTCAGTAACGGTGGCAATGGACACCCTAATGAAATCGGTTTTAGTGGTGCCAATACTCGATGGGATGAGGATTGGAAGAAAGATGTCAGTGGGCTGAGTTTTTATAAAGCGCTAGTAAATTTTAAACTCGACGACAAATTTTGGCTTAGAGCAGGGTATATTCAACCTTCAGGTCAAACATTACTGGCGCCACACTGGAGTTTATTACCCGGTACTTATCGAGGTGTGGAGTTTGGTAGTTTGCTTGATTTCGATGATGCCGGCGCTTTATCCATGTCTTATATGTGGGCAGATAAATACAAAGCACCATGGTATAAACGACTTTATGAATTTAAACAATGGGGCAAAGGAAAAAAAATTGATTACCTCCATTCTGCTGGTTTGAAATATGACTTTAAAAATGATTTAGTGTTAGAAACCGCCTTTGGTCAAGCGCAAAATTATATGAACCAATTTTTTGGTAAAACCTCATATAAAACCGATATTTTCAATAATCCACTTACCATGAGTTATCAATTTTATGGGGCTAAAGATCAGTCTCATAAAGGAAAAAATGTTTATGATGGTTTGGCGTGGTTGCAAGCAGCTACTTTAGGTTATCAAATGGGACCGGTTGGTCTACGACTTGAAGGTGTGGTTGTTAAAGCGAAAGGGGAACAGGGCTACTTTCTACAGCGCATGACGCCGGATTATGCTTCTTCAAATGGTCGATTAGATGTGTGGTGGAATTCACGTTCTGACTTTAATGCCAATGGTGAGAAGGCGATATTTACTGAAGTCACTTATGATTTAGGCGATCTATCAAATTACTTAACCGGTTGGAAAGCAGGTATGTCTTATGCTTATGGTTGGGATGCAAAACCGAGCACAAACAAACAGTTTAACCAAAAGAAACGTTTAATTGAGTCAGCTTATAATTTTGATTTAGGTTATACCGTACAAAATGGTTGGATAAAAGATACGTCTTTACAACTTCATTATACCAAATACAACAATCACACCAATATCCCAAGCTGGGAGGGCGGATATGGCAATATCTTCCAAGATGAACACGATATCAAATTTATTGTTACTGTTCCTTTCACCATTTTCAATGCTAAACAAAAATAGGTAATTGTCATGATAAAATTTAAATCAGCTATTATAGCTACATCGATAGCATCATTATTCAGTATGGGCACTGCACAATCAGTGAATGCTTCACAAAAAATTGTGGATACCATGAGTTCACAATTACGCCTAAATTATCATATAGTAGATAATAATGCTGTAAATCATGGTGTAGATTGTGCTGCATTGGGGGCAGATTGGGCATCTTGTAACAAAGTGACGTTAACGCTTAAAAACACGGGGCCTGCGATAACTGACAAAGATTGGGCAATCTATTTTCATAATATTCGGATGATTTTAGCCGTCAATAATGATCAATTTAAAATCACCCATGTGACAGGTGATTTGCACAAGCTTGAACCGACTAACAAATTCAAAGGTATTCCCGAGAAAGCTATTGTGAACATCCCCATCATTGGTGAATATTGGCAAATTAGTGAAAGTGATGTGATGCCTAGATGGTATGTTACCTCGTCAAATGCTGAACCTAAAGTGATTGTTAATACGGATACTGATTCTGATAATCTATCGGCATTTGTTGAACCTTTAGGCGAACAATGGAAAATATCCCCCAATGATCATAATATTTTAATGACGCCTGAACATCGTTATCATCATAACAATGATATACAACTTATTAATGCCGAGTTGTTAAGAGGACAGATTTTGCCGACACCATCGAAACTTACTGTTGGTAAGGAAATGGTCATCCTCAATGAAAATGGTGTTAATTTAGTCCTTAATGGCTTAGCAAAAGAGAGCGAATCGGTATTAAATGAACATTTTAAAGTATTGAATATCCCTGTTAGCGGTAAAGGCTTTAACATTAAAGCCTCAATTGATAAAAGTGCATTTGAGAAAGGGGTAAAAGGGAGTTATAAGTTAGATATCACTCCTGAAGGGGCAACCATTTTAGCTTTTGATCAAAGTGGCATTTTTTATGGTGTAGAATCGATATTATCTGTATTACATGCCAATAATCCTCAAATTATTCCTGTACTTTCAGCTGAGGATGCCCCGCGATTCGAATATCGTGGAATGATGTTAGATACCGGTCGAAATTTCAAAAGTAAAGAAGCGGTATTACAGTTACTTGATACGATGTCAAAATATAAAATGAATAAATTTCATTTCCATTTGAGTGATGATGAGGGGTGGCGAATTGAAATTCCAGGTTTACCTGAACTGACCAATTTTGGTAGTAAACGTTGTCATGATTTGAGTGAGAAAAAATGCTTATTACCACAACTCGGATCGGGTCCAAATAGCAATAATAGCGGCAGTGGATACTTTACTCGAGATGATTATATTGAAATCGTAAAATACGCCAATGCTCGTTTTATTGAAGTCATCCCAGAAATCGATATGCCTGCTCATGCTAGAGCCGCTATTAGGTCGATGGAAGTGAGATATCAACGCCTAATGGAACAAGGACAAGAACAACAAGCGAATGAATATCGATTGGTTGATCCAAGCGATACATCCAATACAACAACGGTACAATTTTATAATCGACAAAGTTATCTCAATCCATGTTTGGAGTCTTCGAAAAAATTTGTTAATAAAGTCATTAGTGAAATCGCTAAAATGCATGTTGAAGCTAACCAGCCCATTACAACTTGGCATTTTGGTGGTGATGAAGCAAAAAACATTCATTTCGGTAATGGCTACCAAGATATCCATGCCGCTCAAAAAGAGGCTGGTAAAGGTTTAATCGATCAAAGTGTTGAAGATCATCCATGGGCAAAATCACAAGCCTGCCAAACCTTTGTCAATACTGGCGTAGTTGAGAATTTTGAACATTTACCAAGTTATTTTGCCGTCGAAGTAAGTAAAATCATTAAAGACAATGGGATTAATCGCATGCAAGTTTGGCAAGATGGTGTAAAATTTGCTAATGATGCCAACGCTTTTGCCACCGATGAAGTGATTGTCAATTTCTGGGATAACTTGTATTGGGGCGGGTATGATTCAGTGAATGAATTTGCCAATAAGGGCTATAAAGTTATTGTATCTAATCCTGATTATGTCTATTTAGATATGCCTTACGAAGTTAATCCAAAAGAAAGCGGGTATTATTGGGCTGCTCGGTTTAATGACGAACGCAAAATCTTCAGTTTTGCGCCAGATAACTTGCCACAAAATGCTGAAACTTCTTTTGATCGTAACGGTGATGCCTTTGCAGCTAAGGGTACAATGGATTGGCCAGGTGCATATGGTTTATCAGCACAAATTTGGACTGAAAATATTCGCACAGATGAGAAAATGGCTTATATGGCCTATCCTCGATTACTCAGTGTTGCCGAACGCGCATGGCATAAAGCCGATTGGGAAACAAATTATCAAAAAGATCGCCAATTCAAAATAGGTGAAACCCATTATGTTGATCAGCAAAAACTTTTTAATGATTGGAACCAATTTGCCAATTTATTAGGGCAACGAGAATTAGCTAAATTGGATGCGGCTTTAGTTGATTATCGTCTACCTGTCCCTGGAGCAAAAATTGAAAATGGTAAATTGATAGCAAATATTGTTTTCCCTGGTTTAAGTATTGAATATTCAATTGATAAAGGGCAGCAGTGGCAGCGTTATCAAGGTCCAGTTTCGCTGAATCATCACGACAAAATTTTGGTGCGTAGTGTTTCGCCAAATCAGAAAAGAAAGAGTCGTATCGAAGAATTATAATACGTTAAGCAATAAATATTCTTATCCGTTAAATATGCGGATAAGAATGCCGTTTATTATTTTTTATGATTAGTGGAGGGTCTCAGCAGATTCGTCTTCAATAAAATCATCATCACTACCATCTTCATAATAAGTACCCCATCCGTCGTAATTGACGTTAAATTGATTGGCCAGCGTGATTATTTCAGCAATTTGTGCGTTAATAAGTTCGGCATTAAGAGGGCTTTCTGCAATAATATCAAAGCCAATAACTAAATTACCCGCATCATCTACATCTTCATCGGGATCGGTTGCTTCATAGCCTAATTTGTAAGCTTCTACTGCAACCTTTTCTAAATTATCAAAATTTTGTGATGAAATATGATGTTCAATCAAATAAAGTGCATGAGGATCGCTACCATCATCTAAAAGTTCCTCAATAATAGCTAATGTATCTTGCTGAGCAAGCATAATTTGATCTTTCATAATATACCTTTTAGTGGTCATACAAATTGTGTGGTATATTACACGTTTAAAAATAATTATCGAGAAAAAAATGATCGTTGACTTACATTCGCACACTACTGCATCGGATGGAATTTTAAAGCCAACAGATTTAGTCAAAAGGGCCGTTGAAAATCAACTTCAAATGTTGGCTATTACCGATCATGATACAGTAAAAGGATTGCCAGAAGCCATATACACTATTGAAAAAGACAAATTACCTATAAAATTAATTCGTGGCGTTGAAATATCAACAGCCTGGAAAAATAATGAAATACACATTGTTGGCTTAAATATTGATATTGAAGATCCCCAATTAACTGCTTTGTTATTACGGCAAGAGCAAGGTCGCATAGATAGAGCAAAGGCTATTAGTAATAAATTAGCAAAAGTAAGTATTGAAAATGCTTATGAACAAGCTCAAGAATATGCTAAAGGTGATATTGTCTCACGTGCTCATTTTGCACGTTTTTTAGTGGCTAAAGGGTATGTAAAAGATGTGAATCGAGCCTTCAAAAAATATTTAGGCAAAAGTGGTTATGCTTACGTACCTTCGCAATGTTGCACGATTGATCACGCGGTAAATGCGATACATAATGCGGGAGGGCAAGCAGTACTTGCACATCCCAGTCGTTATGATTTAACGTTAACTAAGTTAAAACTTTTGCTTAGTGATTTTAAACAATTTGGCGGTGATGCAATGGAAGTTTCGCAAAGTCGACAAACACCAACTGATCTACAATTATTAGCTAAACTTGCAAATGAATTTGGATTACTGGCATCACAAGGATCGGATTTTCATGATTTGGTTAATTATCTTGATTTAGGTAAAACAGCACCACTACCAAGCAGTGTTACACCAATCTGGCATAATTGGGTGTTATAAATGAAGATTGATATTAAGATACGTCAGATTGATATTGTTGAAAATTATTAATTGTGATCATTTAAACTAAAATGATATGTTAAATATAAAATTGGATTGAACAACATTATGAGCCAAACTTTTTATATTCATCCTGATAATCCACAAACTCGATTATTAGAGCAAGTGGTAAAAATATTGAATGATGGTGGCGTAATAGCTTTTCCGACTGATTCTGGCTATTCACTTGGTTGTTTGTTAGATAATAAATATGGCGTAGATCGTATTTGTCAAATCCGTCAGTTAGATAAACATCACAATTTTACGCTAATGTGCCGTGATCTTTCAGAACTTTCATCCTATGCTTTTGTGGATAATACCACTTTTCGGCTCTTAAAAAATAATACACCAGGTCGGTATGTTTTTATTTTGTCCGCGAGTAAAGAAGTTCCACGACGATTAATGAATGAAAAACGTAAAACGATTGGATTACGTATTCCTGATAACAAAATAGATCTGACTTTATTGGAATTATTAGGTCAACCTTTGATGACAACTACATTAATTTTACCCAATGATACTCAGGCCCAATCCGATCCCGATGAGATAGAAGATAAAATTGGCCATCAACTTGATGCAATTGTACATGGCGGCTATATTAGCGAACAACCAACAACCGTTATAGACTTGACCCATGACTACCCTGATATTATTCGTCAAGGTAGTGGTGATACTACACCATTTGAATAGCCGTTTTTTTATACGTTATTTTAATATTGATAATGTTTTGAATAGATAAATGATACCTGAGAAGGTAACAGTGAGGACAATATGAAACATAGCACAACAGCAGTTTCAAAATATGAAAACACAGCAGATACAAGAAAAATAAAAAGCAATAAATCAACAGACAAACCGGTAATGCTGCAAAAATCATTTTCGACAAAGCGGGCACCGTCTGTACACGATAACAGCGAAAAATTACAGAAAGTCTTAGCCAACTTGGGTAATGGTTCTCGTCGTGAAATTGAAGCAATGATCGCCGCAGGTCAAATTAGTGTTGATGGTAAAATTGCAACATTAGGTGATCGCGTTGATATTAATACTAATCCTAAAATTCGTATTAACGGTCATCTAGTACAACTTCGGAGTAAAGAAAAAGAAATCTGTCGTGTACTTGCCTACTATAAACCAGAAGGTGAGATTTGTTCCCGTAACGATCCTCAAGGTCGAGCAACCGTGTTTGAACGTTTGCCTCGTTTGAAAAATGCTAGATGGGTGAATATCGGTCGGCTTGATATTAATACTTCGGGATTGCTACTATTTACTACAGATGGTGAACTTGCCAATCGGTTAATGCATCCCAGACATGAAATTGAGCGAGAATATGCGGTTCGGGTTTTTGGTAATGTGACCGATCAACAAATTAGTCAACTGCGCAAAGGTATACAACTTGAAGATGGTCCTGCATCATTTAAATCGATCAAAGCGCAAGGTGGTGATGGTCTTAATCAATGGTTCAATGTGGTTATTACCGAAGGCCGTAATCGAGAAGTTCGTAGAATGTGGGAAGCCATAGATGTACAAGTAAGTCGATTGTTGCGTATTCGTTATGGTAACATCACGCTACCTAAAGGTTTATCACGTGGTACATGGATGGAGTTAAGCCTTGATTCAGTCAATTATTTACGGGAAATTGTTGGTTTACCTGCCGAAATTAAAAGTTTTACTGTAAATTCTACTTTGGGTAAGTCTAATGTTCGGCCTAAGCGAGTCAAACTGAATAACTTATCTCGATCATCGCGCCAAGCGACAGCAAAAAAGCCGACTCGTAAATAGAATCTGTCCTCCTAATGAATTCGATATTATTGGGAGGATACTTTCAACAACGCTATCTCATCTTTTCAAAATTAAATTTAATTTAGATTTTTGCTCATGACTATAGCAAAAAAAGTTAATAAATCGCCGAAAATTTTTTATAAACTTTGTTACGCTGATTAATACTGAGTTAATTAGTGATAAAAAAACAAACGATTGTCATCTGCAATGGACTGATAATTTAACTAAAATTTTTGAAAGGAAATATGATGCGGTTAACTATAGCAATTTTTTAATTTTTCTTTTAACAGCCTGTATACTCGTACTGGTGACGATGCATATAAAGAAGGAAAATATTTAGAAAGTATTAGTTTATTAGCCACCGGTATTGAAGAGAAAGGTGAACGTAAATTTGATAAAGATAGTGCTAAAAAAAACTACATTCTTCAGTTAGTAATATTACAGCACATTATGAAACAAGTATTAGCTAATACCGCAACCACAGATTATCAGACTTGCATTGATATCTATCAAAGCTTGCTCAGAATCATGTTAAACGATTGTTTCTTTAGTCAAACAGTAACTTCCTTTGATGATAAATACACTATTGAGCAGTTAGAACAAACCATTGCTAAATAATATTATGAATACGGTAAATCAATTACCGGTACCGACAGCCAAAGTTATGTAATGAAACTAAAGAAACATTAGAAATGAGATCGGATTTAGCTAATAAAATAATAGATCAGGCGCTATCGCAACGAGTAACAATTAAATCCCTACAAATATGAATTGAGGCAGGGATTTTAAATTCAAAATAAATGGATATTTTTTTTAGTTTTAACTATATAATTTTTTATGTAACTAATTAGAATAATGTAAATTATTTTCAATGATTAAAGATAGGTTTAACAAATGGAAGTAAAAATTATGAGGAATTTAATTGTTGTTTTGTTAATGTTTTGGTTAGCGAGTTGTAGCCATACACGCACTTATGAAGAAGCATATAATGAAGGATACTATCTTCAAAGTATTAATATATTAGCACTCAATATTGAACAAAAAGGTATAGCTAAATTCAAGCAAGAAGATGCTGAGCATTTGCGCAATTTGGTTAATCGCGTGATGGTTAAATATGAAGCAGACTTAGCTGATAGCGCGGCTAACGATTACGAAGATAAAATTTCCACTTATAATAAATTAATGGAAATGCATGATCGCTTAAGTAATCAATTTTATAGTCCAGAGTTGAGCTTTTTTTTAGATAAGTATACCAGTTCAAAATTGAAACAAGATATTGCCAAAGTTTATTATGACCAAGCAAACTCAATTGTAGCTAAGGATAGTGAAAGTTATAAAAAGAAAGCCGAGCTATATAAACAAGGTTTAGATATTTATGACTATAAAGATATTAATGCTTCATATAAAAAAGCAAATAATCGTTATTTGCAATTAGTTGCTCAAGAGTACTATAAAATAGGGCAGCAAGCTGCTCGTAAAAAAGATTATCATCAAGCAGCGGCTGCCTTTAACAAAGCCGCTGAAGTTTATAGTCCAATCGGACACTATAAAGATAGTGAAAAACTAGCGAATTATTACATTAAAATCTTCAAAACTCAAATTGCGATTTCCTCTTATGCTGAAGGTGAACAAATCGCTAAAAAAGCAAGTTCGCGAGCTGATTATCGTAATGCGGCATATCAGTACCAAAAAGCTTCTAATACCTATCCCAATGGCTCTTATCGAGATGCAAGTAAAAAGGCTGAAGTTTATGCCGAAAAAGGTCGTATAACAGTCTATTTTAACGTTAATGGTGGTATGCAAAGTCGAATAATGGATGCAATCCGCGATCAAGGAATTGTGACCACTACTGATGATAGCAATGCTAGTCAAGTTAATGTCAGACTACGATTTGATGAAAACTACTCTGATCAGGGTGGATCGGTTAAAAATGAAACTAAAAAGAATGGCGAAAAGGATTATAACCTAAAAATAGAAACATTGATGAATAAAATAACCGTGACTGCTTACCTAAACGTGACAGGGCTAATAAGCTATGATAAAACGTTTCGAGTTGAAAAAAACTCAATGCAGGTTAACTATTCCTATACGGGAGATAAACCAAGTTACGAATTTGATCATCAAGATGGCAATTATTTACAACAATACCAATTAACGCAAGAGGCAAAAAATGAGCTTGAAACGCAAATTATGAATGAAATATCTCATATTGCGCAAGATATAAAAAGATTATAATTTTATACTTTAATAAGTTGTTAAATACCAAACTGAAAAAATAAAATCCCACAATAGATTAAAAACTGTGGGATTTTTTATTGGTCAAATTTTATTGTGTTTCATTCAATTATTATTCAAGTCCTAATACCATTCGTCCGTTTTTGGTAGCGACATTTACCACATTGTCTAAATCGGTATACCGGCATCCTGTAACGAGTAGTTTAAGCTCTTCCCACATGTTGCCTGTTGAAAATGGTAACATATAATCACTGACATTATCGGTACCAATCGCAACAGGAATACCTGCAGCGGCAAGTTCATCAATAGGAGTAAGAGAATTACGGGTAGGACCTTGTTCTTCACGGCGAGGGCTATCGATCCATGCGAATGGGCAAGCGATGACCATCATTTTCGCTTCTTTCATTTTTTTATAGAGTTTTTGACGATATTCCAAACTATGCGCAGTAATTGAAATACTATGAATTGCTACTACGCGTCCGTGCATGCCATGTTCCAAAGTTTTATCGGTGAGTTGTTCGGTTTCAATCTCGTCTGAGGAGTTAAATTGATCAACATGAACATGGACCATTTTGCCTAATGATTTTCCTGTTTGCATCAATACATCAAGATGTTTTAGCCCCATTCCTTCACCATGATCACGTTCATCACGACGTGGTAATCCACCAATGATATCAACTAAATCTGCACCTTTATCAAACCAGTAACGTGCTTCTTTATCAATAACACCTTTAAGGGTTTGATTGACTAATTTTATGATAATGTCATTTTTATAAGTTTCACGGGCTCTTAGTGCGCCTTTGATTGCTCGCTCTTCTGCAATTGGATCGATATCGACAAATGATCCCATGGCACTGACCCCTTGTTCGATCATTCGCTCAACCGCCATGCTGAAATGGCGGTAATAATCGTCTTCACTCATCGATGCTTTGACTTTATCTAACGTATCCCATTTTTCAATTAAAGTCTGCTTTTGATAAACATCAAAACTGTCAACAGTGATCGTAAAAGCACGATCGGCATGCATATGTGAATTAACCCAACCGCCATTTTGTTTAATTTTATTCATTAAATATGCTTTTAAACTTTGATCTCGACTGGTTAATAACATCTTTTTATTATCGGTCATAATGTGCCTCTACGATTCAATTGAGCTAAATTAGATAAAATAATAGATAAAAAAAATCCCCCTAAGATGGAGGATTAACAATAAATCAACAATGTTGTTTAGGACTGTTGATTTATATTTTGTCATGGTCAACTACTCTTGGTTGCTTAAATAATTTGAAAGAATTCTAACTAAACTATTTTTAATATCAAGTGCCGTTCTTATAAAAATATGTAAATAAATGAAATGGTTAAAGTATTATTTTTTAGATTTTTATCCCAAATTCAAGCTTTTATATAAAATTTAATTTTGGTATTACAGGATTTTTAATCAATAACTACCTATTTTATATCAATAATCTATTGTCCAAAAATCGAGACCAACAAAAGCATTATGCGATTTATTGTCAATCTCAAAAAGTGTAGTATTGCTTTGTTTAACACTAAAGAGTATATGGATGAATTGGATTTTTAGCGTTCTTTAATATATCAGCGTGTAAAAATTTTAAAAGAATTTATGTGTTTTAATGAAAAAACCACCGATGATGAATTTTATCGGTGGTATGCTAATGTTACATTTTTTCGACAGTTTTGATTCCTAACATATCAAGACCGATATTAAGGGTTTTAGCGGTTAACGAAGCCAATTTTAAGCGGCTTTGTTTCAAGTTTTCGTTTTCCGCCGTTAAAATAGGGCAATTTTCATAGAAACTAGAAAATAGGGTAGCGATATCGTATAAATAGGCGCAAAGTACATGTGGTGTGCCTTCTGCGGCAACGTTTGATACAGTTTCATCAAATTGTATTAATCGAATTGCTAATGCTCGCTCTTTATCCGTACCTAAATTAATAGTGCCGCTTAAGCTGTCTTCGCTGATATTTGATTTTCTAAATACAGAAAGCACGCGTGTATAAGCATATTGTAAATAAGGGGCCGTATTTCCCTCAAATGACAACATATTATCCCAATCAAACACATAATCGGTGGTACGATTTTTGGAAAGATCAGCATATTTGACCGCACCTATTGCTACAGCGTCAACCACTTGGGCAAGCTCAGTATCGGTTAAGTCTGGATTTTTATTTCGAATTAAAGTAGTCGCTCGTTCTGTCGCTTCATCAAGTAGATCATTTAATTTAACAGTGTCACCAGAACGCGTCTTAAACGGCTTGCCATCTTTACCTAACATCATACCAAACATGTGATGCTCAAGTTTTAAGGATTCTGGTACATATTTCGCTTTATGCACGATATCCCAAACTTGTTCTAAATGTTGATGTTGACGTGAATCGGTATAATATAAAATACGTTCAGCATGAAGTGTTTCATAACGATATTTAACACAGGCAATGTCGGTTGTTGCATAAAGATAGCCACCATCACGTTTTTGGATGATAACGCCCATGGGTTCGCCTTCTTTATTTTTATATTCATCTAAAAATACAACGATTGCACCGTCACTTTCAACCGCTAATTTTTTCTGTTTTAGATCGGCAACAATGCCTGGTAGCATGCTGTTATAGATGCTTTCGCCCATTGTATCTTCAATCGATAATGTGACATTAAGGCGTTTATATGTGGCAATATTTTGCGTCATGGTGATATCAACCAATTTTCGCCACATTTCACGGCAATATTTGTCACCACCTTGAAGTTTTACTACATAATTACGGGCTTTTTCGGCAAAGGCTTCGTCTTCATCGTAATGTTTTTTAGCTGCGCGATAGAACGATTCTAAATCTGAAAGCTCCATGTCGTTGGCATGTTCATTTTCCATTTTTTCAAGATAGGCAATTAACATCCCAAATTGGGTTCCCCAATCTCCAACATGGTTGGCACGGATAACATTATGACCAAGAAAGCTTAATACTCGTACACTGGCATCACCAATAATGGTTGAGCGTAGATGACCGACGTGCATCTCTTTAGCAACATTGGGGGCCGAGTAATCAACCACAATAGTTTGAGGTTTGGCGGGTAAAGTAATATTGAGTTTATCACTACTTAGCGCGACTTCGTTTTGTTCAGCAATCCAACTATTTTTTAAGAAGATATTAATAAAACCCGGCCCAGCGATTTCCACTTTATCGGCAATATCATCAATATCAAGATGTTGTAAAACTTTTTCAGCTAATGCGCGTGGTGGCATTCCCAATTTTTTAGCAGTAGACATGATACCATTTGCTTGATAATCACCAAATTGAACTTTAGCGGATTGCTTGATTAAAGCGTCACAGTTTTTATCAGCACCGGCCATAATCATTGCTTGGGAAACACGTTGTGTTAATAGTTGTTGAATATTCACACTGAACCTAATCAATTAAAATAAAATGCCCAATATAATACTGATAAATTGATAAATTGTCACTGTGGGATTAGTTAAGGACAAGTAAATAGCTAATTTTTTTATAAACAAAAATTTTTTAATTTAAGGGTGATAGATTAACTTAACTATAAAATAGAAAAAAATAAAAAGAAAACATGTGCCAAAATTTATTTAACTAA
This sequence comes from Gilliamella sp. B2969, assembly GCF_026536195.1. NCBI lineage: Bacteria > Pseudomonadati > Pseudomonadota > Gammaproteobacteria > Orbales > Orbaceae > Gilliamella > Gilliamella sp. B2969. Next base: position 157,098 of record NZ_JAFNOP010000004.1, on the reverse strand, counting down.
CTGATTGTCAATGCTTTTTGTCTTTTCAACTTTGGCATTTGCCCAAGACCATAACAATCTGCAAGAGCTCAAACTACCGATAACCTCCTCACAATTGATAAAATACTATAAATCAAATAATCATGGTGAAAATGTCCTTTTGGATAAGTATGCAAAACTCACTTGACCTTTAAATGAGCAAGAGATTGATTTCCCGATCCAAAATACGTCCTATGAATTTATTCCCTTTCATGAAGGAATTCGTTATTACGAAGTAGGTGGTTTTATGCGGAATAATTGTCTTTAAGTGATTATTTATAATTGGTATGGGATATCTGATACCCCATTACTCAATATTCAACTAACTAGTTATGATGAACAAGGTAAATTGCTTGATGCGGTGCTTTTGGATAGTCAATATTCTTATGAGGATGTGAGTTGTTTTATTGAATTTTCGGTCAATAAGGATTTAACGATAAACCTAAAACATTATGTGACTGACTATTATGATGATGAACATGAATATGGTGATGAAGCTGGACTAATAAAAGATCCTAAACCGGAATTTTGTAAAGGAGAGCAGTATAAGATCAACACTGGTAAGTTTAAGTTAATTTATTCTAAAATGGCAAAGAAGTTTGAATGGCAACAGTGAGTAACAACTATTTACAATTAAGCCTTCACCGACTACACTAATGCTGTTCTCAACGGGGTGCCCTAATGGGCTGAGAGTGTTAGTTGTGTTAACATAACCCGTCGAACCTGAACTGGATCATGCCAGCGGAGGGATTTGAGTTATTATATCTGCTCAAACCTTTTGTCTTTTACTTGCTATTTTGGAGGCAAAATGTTTCGTCATTTGTTGTTATCAACTGTTCTACTTATATCATTGTTTTGGTCGCATTTTTCTGGCGCACAGCAACCGACTTTAACAATATATAGCTATAATTCGTTTATGTCGGAGTGGGGGCCTGGAGAAGCTATCAAACAGGGTTTTGAAGCTCAATGTCATTGTCAGCTAGAAGTAATTACGTTAGGTGATGGTGTTTCAATTTTAAATCGTATTCAGCTTGAAGGTGATAAAACCAATGCTGATGTTGTTTTAGGGTTGGATAATAATCTACTTGAGCAAGCAAAATTAACGAATATTTTTATTCCACATCAGATCGACAAACCCGATAATCTCTATACTGACTGGTGGGATAATGAGTTTATGCCATATGACTTCGGTTATTTTGCCTTTATTTATAATAAACAGAAGATAAAAAATCCACCGCGATCTATGCAACAGTTAGTTGACAATAAAGATCATTGGAAAATCATTTATCAAGATCCTAGAACTAGCACGCCTGGATTAGGTTTGCTGCTGTGGGTTAAAAAAGTTTATGGTGATGATGCTGCGCAAGCATGGCAAAAAATAGCTAAAAATACCGTAACAGTAACAAAAGGTTGGAGCGAATCTTACGGCATGTTTTTGAAAAATGAAGCAGATTTAGTATTAAGTTACAGCACTTCCCCTGTTGCACATATAATTTCTGATAACGATCATCGTTTTGCTGCCGCCATTTTTGATGAGGGGCATTATCGTCAAGTTGAAGTGGCTGCCATTGTAAAATATACACAACAACCAGAGTTAGCTCGCCAATTTTTACATTATTTATTAACACCCGAGATTCAACGTCAATTTGCTGAAAAAAATGTCATGTATCCAATCATAAAAACCGATTTGCCAGCAGCTTATCAACAGATTGATACAGTGAAAAAAGCCCTTGAATTTGATGCAAAGCAAGTTGAATTAAATCAAAAATCTTGGGTGCGTGAATGGCAAGTTGCTGTCAGTAAATAATGTCATCGGAACGAATATTGAAATTTCAATCCTTAATTCCAGGTATCAGTGCTGTTGGTTTGATTTTGCTCATATTAGGCACGGCACTTATTGCGCTTTGGGGATTTGCAATTCGAACCGATAATATAAGCATCTATTTTGATCATTATTTACTGCATATTATTTGGGTAACAGTTTTGCAAGCTGGTTTATCAACTTGTTTAGCCATCATATTGGCAGTATTGATGGCGAAAGCATTAGCTATGGTAGGCTTTCCATGTCAAGGATTACTCATCAAAATAATGCCGGTTACCTTTATTTTACCGACTTTAGTTGTGGTTACTGGTTTGCTTTCAGTGTATGGTCAGCATGGTATCGTTTCGTTAATTTTTCAATTTTTGAACCTACCAATTGAATTATCAATTTATGGTTTGAAAGGTATATTATTAGCCCATGTGTTTTTAAATTTTCCTTATGCTTGTTGTTTGTTTTATCAATCCTTAAAAAGTGTTCCTATCGAACAAAAACAGTTAGCTGCTCAGTTAAATTTTTCTGCTTTTACTTTTTTTAAGTTAGTTGAATGGCCATTATTGCGTCGACAAATCTTACCAATGGCAGCACTGATTTTTATGTTATGTTTTTCAAGTTTTGCAATCGTGTTAGCTCTTGGTGGCGGGCCAAAATATACCACTATTGAGGTAGCAATATATCAGTCGATCCGTGATTTTGATCTTATACAAGCCGTGTTACTTTCTTTTTTGCAACTAATTTGTTGTATTGGTTTTCTTATCATCATGCAAAGAATAAATCGAATCAAAAAAATGCATATTCGATTTGTTCATCAAACTTATCAAGTTCCGATTCCTTACTATTTATCATTGATCAGTTATGTCATCATTTTGATTGGGAGTTTATTTATTTTATTACCGTTGGTTACAATATTGATTGAAGGTATTTATTTTTTCAAATTTGCGTTATTAACAGCGGTACTTTTAAAAGCACTGCTTACCTCAATTATCATTGCAGTAGGTTCCGCTTTTATTGCAATGTTTCTTGCATTATTGTTACTTTGGACCAATAGCCGATTATTGATTAATCAACAAATTAAATGGAGCAATCGTTTAATGTTAATTGGTTCATTAATTTTGGCCATTCCAAGTATGGTTTTAGCTTCAGGGCTTTTCTTATTATTATTTCAATATGCCGACAATATAATTATTATTTCAATATTAGTGATGTTGTGTAACGCACTGATGGCGTTACCTTTTTTATTAAAAAATCTTTCAATCCCCATGTATGAAGTGAGTTTACGTTATTGGCAACTTTGCCAATCGCTTAATATTCAAGGTTTAACACATTTTTACTTGATTGAATTTAAGGCATTAAAAAAGTTGATGGTAATGAGTTTTGCTTTTGCTGTTATTTTGTCATTTGGTGATTTTGGTGTTATTGCTTTGTTTGGTGGGCAAGCTTTAACCACCTTACCTTATTATTTATATGAGCAAATATCACACTATCATTATCAAGAAGGTACTGTGACGGCTGCAATTTTATTGATGTTATCTTTTAGCTTAATGGTTGTGATGGATTATGATCGAACTTAATCAAGTAAATTATCATTACGATAATTTTAATATGCATTTTGAAATTAATATTGCAGCAAAAGAGCACGTCGTGATTGTTGGACCAAGTGGTGCAGGTAAAAGTACTTTATTGAGTTTAATCGCTGGGTTTATTTTTCCAAATTCAGGCACAATTAAACTTAATCATCAAAATATGACAAAAATTGCGCCGGGCAAACGCCCTGTGTCGATGTTATTTCAACACAATAATTTATTTAGTCACTTAACAGTTCAACAAAACATCGCTTTAGGAATTAAACCATCATTAAAACTTACACAAGCTGAGCAAAATACAATCGCTAATATTCTTGAACAAGTCGGATTGGCTGGATTTTCAGAGCGTTATCCAGAACAATTATCAGGGGGGCAACGTCAACGAGTAGCGCTGGCTCGTTGTTTGATACAACATCGTCCAATTTTATTGTTGGATGAGCCTTTTTCAGCCCTTGATCAAGCTTTACGTCAAGAAATGTTATTGTTAGTTAATCAAATTTGTCATCAGTATGATTTAACGCTAATGATGGTATCGCATTATCTAGATGAATCATTGAACTATTTCTCGCGTTGTTTAGTGGTAGAAGATGGACAGATTATTTTTAATGAACGGCCTGCGCAATTAATGCAACCACAGTATAGTGCTGTTGCAAAATTGTTAGGTATAAAAATTGACTAATATGATAATAATGTTAATTTAGTGATAACTTGATCAATTATATATTAAGTTTTTTTATTTTAGTAACTAGGGTTGTTATTAATTATTAACTTTAATAAATACCTTAAGGTTTTATTAATCTCGAAAAGATAACTTATAAAACTTAATTATTCCTTGTTGAAAAAAAAGTTATGCAAAAATTTAACCAGTCTGCAAAATTTAGTTGGTCAAATCTTATTTTTATCATTCTATTTTTTTGCTATTTTTCTTGTGCTTTACAACTTTATATAGCCTTATCTGGACACTCCAACTTTATTGGTTTGCGCGATGCAATAATTTATAGTTTGATTTGGCTTATTCCTGTTTTGTTTTTTCCTAATTATACCCGTAAAATCGCAGCTGTTTATGGAATAATTGTTGGTGGCCTGTCTTTGATTTCAATTGGATATTTTGTCATTTACCGACAAGAATTTTCACAGAGTGTATTTTTTGTGATGGCGGAATCAAACTTCAATGAATCACATGAATTTATTCAACAATATTTAAGTTGGAAATTGGTGGTTATCCTTGTTGTTTATATTTTAATTGCAATTTATTTGTGGAAAAAAGTCAAACCTGTTTATGTTAAAAGTAGTACCAAGTGGATAGTATCTATGCTAATTGCTATTTACGCGATAATGCCGGTAGTAATTAGTGTCACTGTGAAAAAAACAACCTTTGAAAAGGCGTATAAACATTTATTAACACGTATGGAAACCACAGTGCCTTGGCAATTAATCAATAGTTATTTAGCTTATCGTTCGCAATTATCTAACATGGAAGATATCTTAAATCACTTGCAAACCATACCAAAGTTAGAAAATTTAACCGATGCTAATGGTAATACGCCAAGAACGTTAGTGCTAGTGATTGGTGAGTCAACTACTCGTAATCGCATGGGGATTTATGGTTATGGACGCGATACGACGCCTCAAATTGAACAATTTAAAAAGGATAATCCAGATTTATTAGTATTCAATGATGTTGTATCTTCAAGGCCATATACTATTGAAATTCTCCAACAAGCATTAACCTTTGCAGATGAGCAGCATCCCGAATTGTATTTAACCACCCCTTCATTAATACATTTGATGAAACAAGCGGGTTATAAAACGTTTTGGATTACTAATCAACAGACAATGACAGAACGTAATACTATGTTAACTATGTTTTCAAAACAGGCTGATGAGCAGTTTTATATGAATAATGATCGCAATCAAAGTTCAAGGCAGTATGATGAGTCAGTTTTTCCGCCTTTTAAAGCTGTGTTAGCCGATCCAGCAGAAAAGAAATTCATTGTTATTCATCTACTTGGTACACATATGAAATATGAGTTTCGCTATCCAAAAGATGGCGAACATGACCGTTTTCGCGATAAAACTGGCATTGCTCATTCTTTAGATGACGATAAGTTAGATGTTTATAATAGTTATGATAATGCGGTCAGTTATAATGATTATGTCACAACAACATTGTTTAAAATGTTTAAACAAAGCCACGAAAATGGTTTTATCTTGTATTTTTCTGATCATGGTGAAGATGTATACCAAACTCCACCTTATGATGTATTAGGTCGTAATGAAAAAGCACCAACGAAAACCATGTACACCGTACCATTTATGCTTTGGCAATCACCGCAGTGGCGGGCAACGCATCCTAATAATTATCAAAATTATGTTGATCGTAAATACAGTACCCAAGATTTGATTCATACTTGGTCTGATTTAGCTGGACTGAGTTATAACTTATATGAACCACAAAAAAGTATTGTTAATCCTAACTTTCATCAATCAACTCGGTGGATAGGCGATCCTTATGATAAAAATGGATTGATCGATTTTGATAAATTATCACACTAATTTATTGTCCGTTTGCACGAGTACTTAAGATATGATATTGTATATTTATACAGTTATATCTTAAGTACAATTAAACCCATTATGCGAAAAATTATTCATATTGATATGGATTGTTTTTATGCTGCAGTTGAAATGCGAGATAATCCTCGTTATCGTCATTTACCTATTGCAGTAGGCGGCGATCCGCGCAAACGAGGTGTTGTTGCAACAGCTAATTATTTAGCACGTCAATTTGGTGTACATAGTGCGATGTCAACAGCACAAGCGATAAAACTATGTCCTAATCTTAAAGTAATTCCTGGTAGACATGCAGTTTATAAAGAGGTATCAAATCAGATTCACCAAATATTTGCGCGTTATACTTCTGCAATTGAAACACTTTCGCTTGATGAAGCTTATTTAGATGTAACAGAGTGTAAACTTTGTCATGGTTCAGCAACGCTTATTGCCCAAGATATACGCCAAGCTATTTTTAATGAACTAGAATTAACAGCTTCAGCCGGTGTTGCACCTTTAAAATTTCTCGCAAAAATTGCATCAGATATGAATAAACCTAATGGTCAGTATGTCATTAGACCCGAACAAGTGAACAATTTTATTGCACAGTTACCACTTAATAAAATTCCCGGTGTAGGTAAAGTGACCGAAAAAAAACTGACTGAATTGGGCTTATTTACTTGTAACGATGTTGTTAATTACGATCTTACCAAGCTGCTTAATCAGTTTGGTAAATTTGGTCGAGTGTTATTTGAACGATGCCAAGGTATTGATGAACGTGAGGTCTGTAATGATCGACAACGTAAATCGGTAGGGGTTGAACGCACGTTAATCGATGATATTTATCAATGGGAAGCATGTTTAGACCAACTTGATCCCCTGTATGATGAATTAGAGAAAAGGTTAAGTAAAGTTAGAACAGATCTATCGATTGCAAGACAAGGCGTCAAATTCAAATTCGATGATTTTCAATTAACCACTCAAGAACACGTCTGGCCAAAATTAGATAAACAAGATTTAATTGCTCAAGCTTATAAAGTATGGCAAGAAAGGCGTAATAATCGAGGTGTCAGGTTAATTGGTTTTCATGTTACATTAATTGACCCACAATTGGATAAACAGTTAATTTTTAATTTTTGATGATTCTGAAAATGTTTGTCACTCAATCATTGTGTTAGCTGACGGTTAACAATATAACGTGTCTATGAGGATTTTACCTGTAGTAATAAAATCCTCATTGTGTCTAATCAAGCAATGAACGGCACTATTTTAAATCAGCGCCGTTAGTGGCTATGACGTGTTTATACCATTGAAATGAATCTTTTTTATAGCGTTTCATTGTGCCGTTACCTTCATTATCACGATCGACATAAATCACGCCATAACGTTTTTTCATTTCACCCGTAGTGAAAGAAACCACATCAATAATTCCCCATGCGGTATAGCCCATCACGTCAACGCCATCATAGTCAATAGCTTTTAACATTGCTTTAATATGTGCGCCCAGATATTCAACGCGAGGTTTATCATGAATTTGATTATCATGTTCTAATTCATCAATTGCACCAAAACCATTTTCCACAATAAATAAAGGTAACTGATAGCGATCATATAAACGGTTAAGTGTATAGCGCAAACCTTCAGGATCTATTGGCCAGCCCCAGTCACTGCTTTTTATATAAGGGTTTTCAACTGCATTAGGTAGTGCACCATTGACGATATTATCACGGTTATCATTTTTAACATCAGCTTTTACGACAGTTGACATGTAGTAGCTAAAGCCGATGTAATCAACAGTACCTTGTTTTAAAAAAGCTAAATCTTCTTCAGTAATATCAAGTTTGTAGCCTTCGCGTTCAAACTCTTTTAATGCGTATGCTGGATAATAGCCACGAACATGTACATCAGGGAAAAAGAAGCGCTGATGCATTGCAATTTCTGAGGCCATCATATCTTCAGGATTACAAGAAAACGGATAAATAGGTACATGAGATACCATGCAACCAATTTGAAAATCTGGGTTAATTTTTTTGCCAGCAATCACAGCTTTAGCACTCGCTAACAGCTCATAGTGCGCAACTTGATAAAGCACTTCTTGAGGATTTTCGCCCGGTTTAACTTGAACACCTGAATTAGTCCAGAAAAAGATTGGATTACTGGTATCCATTTGGTTATTAATCTCGTTAAACGTCATCCAGTATTTGACTTTGTGTTTATAACGTTCAAAACAGGTAATAGCAAAACGCTCAAAAAACTCTACGGTTTTACGATTACGGAATCCACCATAGTGACGGGCAATATGCAGTGGCATCTCGAAATGCGATAGGGTGATAACGGGTTCAATGCCATGGGCAATTAATTCATCGAATACCGCATCGTAGAATTTTAGTCCTTCTTCATTAGGCTCAAGTTCATCCCCTTTAGGATAAATTCTCGTCCATGCAATGGAAGTACGCAGACATTTTAGACCTAACTCTGCAAATAGCTTAATATCTTCTTTATAGTGATGATAAAAATCAATAGCAGTATGATTCGGATAAAATTTATCCGCTTCTATACCTTCAGTTATTTGTCTTGGAACACCATGGGCACCCGCTGTCATTACATCGACAACACTTGGGCCTTTGCCTCCTTCATTCCAACCGCCTTCAAATTGATGGGCAGCTAACGCTCCACCCCATAAAAATGTTTTTTGCTTCATAACTTTTTCCCTATTATTGCTTAATTTTAAATATGATATTTTTAGGTGTAACTTCTGTATTTTCCGTTAAAATAATTTGTTGATATTGATCGGTATTGACAATAATAATTGGTGTAATTAGTGGATATCCTGCTTGTTTGATCGCTTTTGGATCGAAACTAATTAACAAATCACCTTTTTTCACTTTTTGATTGAGTTCTACATGATAACTAAATTCATTATTTGTCAAATTAACGGTATCAATTCCAACATGGATCAGTAATTCAACGCCATTATTTAATGTTAAACCAATAGCATGTTTAGAACTTGCAAACACAGCGGTAACCTGTGCATCATCAGGCGCATATACATGATTATCAGTTGGCTCAATGGCAATACCTTCCCCCATAAGTTTTTGAGCAAAAGCAGGATCAGGGACTTCACTCAGTGGTAATGCTTTACCTGACATTGGACTTGTTATTTCTAGATCGCCCAATACTAATTTGGGGGTATCATTTTCAATCTCATTTGACTGTGCTTGTTTCGCTTCACCCGTTCCTAAAATTTGGATTATCAACACAGGACCGAATAATGCAATTGCTGATCCAATTAAAACACCAATAAATGATCCAGGATGTTCAGGATTAATCGCATTGACAATAGTTAATGGTCCAGGTAATGCGGCATAAGTATAGTAATAGGGTGAAAACAAACCTGCAACAATCCCGCCAAGTGCTCCACATAAGCAACCATAAATAAAAGGTTTTTTAAAGCGTAAATTAACGCCATAAATGGCTGGTTCGGTAATACCAAATAGTCCTGTCACGAAAGCGGATAATGATACCCCTTTCATTTCTTGCGTGCGAGTTTTCAAATAAAAACCTAATGCAGCACCAACTTGACCAATAACGGCGATAGTTTGGAAAGCTTGGAATGAGTCTTGACCATACTGGTTAATATTTTCAATGATAACAGGCGTAATACCCCAATGTACGCCAAATATGACAAAGACTTGCCATACAGCGCCAATTATTCCACCTGCAACAGATGGTGCAAGGTTAACTATCCAGTTATAGCCATGAGCAATATAGTGAGCGGCACCTGCTGTTACTGGTCCAATAGCTAGTAAGGTTAGTGGCACCATAATCACTAAACAGATAAGAGGCATTAACAGTGGTTTAATAATGCTGTGTAAACGTGGTTCTAAAAATCGTTCAAGGTAAGATAGCAACCATACTAAAAATAGGGGTGGTAATACGGTTGAAGTGTAAGTGGTTTCAGATAAAGCGATACCAAATAGATCAATTTCTTGTCCCGATTTTATTAAAGCCGCAAGTTCTGCCCATGTTGGCGATAATAAAGCTGCACAACAAGCGACCGCAATATAAATATTACAACGAAAGTGTTGTGAGGCAGTAATTGCAATAAAAATAGGTAAAAAAGCAAAAGGTGCCCATGAAATAAAATTGAATATTTGACAGGTACCGGTTGTTGCAAACTGAGGAAAAGCTAATTTAATTAAAATTAAGATCCCTTGTAGAATCCCTGATGCAGCTAGAACATAAACAAATGGGGCAAAAACAGCTGACATGGTTGCAATAATGCGATTTAACATTCCGCTTTGGGCATTTTTTTCAATTTTGTTATCCGTGTTAATGAGTTTTATAAATGCGTTGTAAACTTTTTCAACATTGGTACCAATAACAATCTGAATTTGTCCACCTTTTTCAACTACCGTGATGACTCCTGGCATTTTAGCAATGGTTTCTTTAGCGTGTTCAGGTGTTTTTTGGGTAACAATTCGTAGACGCGTAGTACAGCGAGCTACGGTAACAATATTATTTTCACCTCCTAGCTCATTTAGAATATCAATAGCGAGTTGATTATAGTCTCTGATTTTTGACGACATCGATTTTACTCCTCAAAAAGGTTAGTAAGCTTATCTTATCGATAAAATTGAAATTGTTAATGACCAATTATATTGTTTGTGATCTAGATCTAACTTTTCATTCGCTTAGTTTAAAAATCTTATTAACCTGTATAAAATAGATAACGTTTACTTATAAGAAGAATAAAGAGTTCGCCATGCTGAAATATCAAGATGTTGCTGAAAAAATTAAGCAAACTATCTATCAACAAAAAATGCCTAAAGATACCCAGTTACCTAATATTGAAGGATTAATAAATCAATATCAGGTTAGCCGGACTACGATTATAAAAGCCCTTAATCGTTTAGAGCGTCATGGTGTTATTTACCAGATTCAAGGTAGCGGTATTTTTGTTCGTCAACCTAAAAAGAGTGGTTATCTTAACTTTCTAGAAAGCCATGGCTTTAGTGTTGATTTAAATGATCTACCCGGATCGTCCGAAGTGTTTAATGTTGATATCATTAAGCCCAACCAGAAAGTTAAAGAAAATCTGCAATGCAGTGATGACGAAGACGTATACTTTATTAAACGTTTACGTTATGTCGATGGTGAAGTCTATGGCTTTGAACAATCTTATTATCGCAAAAAATTAGTCTCTTATTTGAATAAACAAATAGCAGAGCATTCTATATTTAGTTATGTACAAGAGACGTGTAATATCAATATCGGATTTTCGGATAAATATTTTAACGCGATAAAATTAGAGCAAGATGTTGCAACCTATTTAGGGTTAAAAGCGGGTGATCCCGCGCTATGTGTTGAGGAGATCTTTTATACTTCGGCCGGTGAGCCTTTCGATTTTTCCCAGATCATTTATCATTATGATAATGCCAAATTTTATGTGCAAAGTCATTCGAAGTAATAGTTAAAAACCTTTCATCCTCATTTAGTCGATTAACTTATTTATTACTATTGTTTTATCACTGTTTAAGATAAAAAAAGCGCTTTAAAAGCGCTTGATTGAATCTATTTTTAAACAACATCAGCCAGTAATTACCTTATACCATATTCCGCGCGATAAGCCTCGACCTGTTTAACTTGGTCTTGGCGGGCAGGATCTTTATATAAATATTGAATCAAGTCATCTAGTGTGATGATTGAAATGACATCACATTGATAAGTTTGTTTAATCTCCTGAATAGCTGAAAGGTCACCGCGGCCTTTTTCTTGACGATCCAAGCAGATAAGCACACCCGCTAATTTAGATTTGTTGTCTTCAAGTATTCGCATTGATTCACGAATGGCTGTACCGGCTGTAATTACATCGTCAACTAACATAACTCGCTGTTGATAAATAGAACTTCCTACTAAATTACCGCCTTCACCATGATCTTTCGCCTCTTTGCGATTAAAACAGTAAGGCACATCAACATTATGGTGTTCTGAAAGTGCAACAACCGTTGATGAGACGATAGGAATACCTTTATAGGCTGGACCAAAAATGACATCATATTGTAAATTAGCATCGGTTAATGCTGCTGCATAAAAACGACCTAATAAAGCGAGATCTTTGCCAGTGTTAAACAGTCCTGCATTAAAAAAATAGGGGCTTTTACGACCCGATTTTAAGGTGAATTCACCAAATTTTAATGCTTGCCTTTCTAAAGCAAATTCTATAAATTCACTTTTATATGATTTCATCGATTATCTCCAATTAATCTTTTAAGGCCTGCTTTTGTGCTTCAATAATAGCGGCAATGCCGTTTTTAGCTAGATCTAATAATTTCAATAATTCATCGTGGCTGAACGGTTCGCCTTCGGCCGTGCCTTGTACTTCAATTATTCGACCATCGTCGGTCATGACCACGTTCATATCGGTTTCTGCGTTAGAATCCTCAATGTATTCCAAATCACATAATGCTTCGCCTTCAACAATACCAACAGATACCGCAGCGACTAAAGATTTGATTGGGTTTTGTTTAATTTGTCCTTTAACCAACATTTGGTTGATGGCATCATTAAGCGCGACACAAGCACCAGTTATAGACGCCGTTCTGGTGCCACCGTCAGCTTGAATGACATCGCAATCTAAAGTAATGGTATATTCACCGAGTAATTTAAGATCAATCATTGCTCGTAATGAACGCGCTATAAGGCGTTGAATTTCCATTGTACGGCCTGTTTGTTTACCTTTAGCTGCTTCGCGTTGATTTCGTGAATTGGTCGCGCGCGGTAACATACCATATTCGGCGGTAACCCAACCTTGATTTTGACCTTTTAAAAAGCGTGGAACACCTTCATCAACAGTGGCATTACAAAGTACCTTGGTTTCACCAAATTCAACCAATACAGAACCTTCTGCATGCTTAGTATAATGACGGGTTATTTTGATTGGGCGGACTTGTTCCGCAGATCGACCAGACGGGCGCATGCAATTCTCCAGCAGTTTAATTTAAAAAATTATCGTATTGAGCTAATCATTTAGGAGGACATCAACTGGATTACGTTGATGTTTAGCCTAAGCTAAGAGCATATTATACAGAATTTGTGATACAATGCCCAGCAAGTTTTTCAATTTTAGGGTGCAATTATGATTTCAAGTATGACGGCTTATGCAAGAAAAGAACTAAATCAACAATGGGGTAATGCTTCGTGGGAATTACGTTCAGTCAACCAACGATATTTAGAAACGTATATCCGTTTGCCAGAACAGTTTCGATCGTTAGAGCCTATTATTCGTGAACGCCTACGTAATCGTTTAACTCGAGGAAAAATTGAATGTAATTTGCGCTTTGAATTGGATTCTGCTGCACAAGGTCAAGAATTATTACTCAATAAAGAATTAGCAAAACAAATTTTAACTGCTGCTGATTGGATTAAAACGCAGCACCAAGCTGCTGAAGTCAATCCTATCGATGTGTTGCGTTGGCCAGGTGTGTTATCAGCGAAAGAGCAAAACCTTGACACGATTTCACAAGAGATTTTGGCCCTATTGGATATTACTATTGATGAATTTATCACGGTTCGTGAACGAGAAGGTCAAGCTCTTCGTGATTTGATCATTCAACGATTAGAAGGTATTACAGAACAAGTTAGTAACATTAAAAAGTGTATGCCTCAAATACTGGAATGGCAAAAAGAGAAACTGAAAAGCAAACTTGAAGAAGCGAATATAGAACTTGATAACTCTCGTCTTGAGCAGGAAATACTTATGCTTGCCCAACGTATTGATGTGGCAGAAGAGCTTGATCGTTTAACAACGCATGTGAAAGAAACCTATTCGATTTTAAAGAAAAACGAAGCAGTGGGTCGTAGATTGGACTTTATGATGCAAGAATTTAACCGTGAATCGAATACAATTGCCTCTAAATCAATCAATGCTGAGGTGACAGCAAGTGCTATTGAACTAAAAGTTCTCATTGAACAAATTAGAGAACAAGTACAAAACATTGAGTAAAAAACTAACTCACTTTAAGCCACAATGAATCGTTCATACGGTGTTATTGCCGTCATATTGGCATCAATCTTATGGGGTACAACAGGTACGGCAGCAACGTTAGCCCCATCACTCTCTCCTTTATTTATTGGTTCCTTTGCCATGGGGGTAGGGGGATTATTACAGTCTATTTTTGCTCTATCTAATATATTTAAAGAACGTAGGTTAATAGCAAATCACTTAGGTTTTTTACTGATTGGAAGTATTGCTGTTTCCCTTTATCCGCTAGCATTTTACTCTTCTATGCGACTATCTGGTGTGACTGTTGGTACAGTAGTATCTATTGGAACGGCACCGATTCTTTCAGCAATAATTGAGTATAGTAGCAAGGATTTTCATATTACTAAACAATGGGTTATTGGCGCGGCTTTTGGCATTTTAGGCATTATGCTTCTTTGTTTTTCTGAAAATAGTGCGACATCAACGCAATATAGTCATTTGGCTATTGGTATTTTGCTTGGTTTAATTGCTGGATTCACTTATGCATTATACTCTTGGTCGGCTCGTCAAATGATGTTAAAGGGTATATCTAGCAAATCAGCGATGGGAACGACATTTGGATGCGGAGGTTTATTGTTAATTCCAGTTATGATTTTAGTAGGATCTCAGTTATTTGATTCATTAATCAATATAACCATAAGCCTTTATATGGCATTGATTCCCATGTTTATCGGGTATTTATGTTATGGTTATGGGCTGTCAAAAATATCGGCTAGCACAGCAACAACTATTACACTATTAGAGCCGGTTATTGCAGCTATTTTAGCCATGTTAATTATCGATGAGTATCTATCTTTTTTAGGTTGGTTGGGAGTGGTATTTATTTTTATTTGCCTTGTTTTAGTTACGCTATCGACCTTAAATAAAGCATCAGTTTCAAACCCAAGATAATTAAATAGTTTGTGTGTAAATAGTATTTATCCTCCACAGATATATTTGTAAAATTGATTTTATTCACCTTATCATTAGATTTTTCATCGTAAATAGTCACTCTGAAATCAATCACCTATTTTTCTTAAAAAAATTTTGATATTAGTCAAAAAATTAATGTTGTCAGTTGTTATTGATCAATAATTTTGACAATATTACCAAGCACAACAATAGAAAATAATATAAATTATTTAACCTATAAAGATGATAAGGAAAAAACATGAAAAAAATATTCACCACAAGCTTACTGTTTTTGTTTTTAACGGGTATAGCCAATGCAGAAACCTCTTTAGAAGATATAGAAAAACTGCCTCGAGAAGAAATTATTAAACTTGCTAATGAAAAAAATGATGCTAAAGCACAATACTCTTTAGCACAAGATTATCAAGACGGTATAAATGTTGAGAAAGATCAAGCTAAAGCGAGAGAATTATACGAAAAATCAGCGGCACAAGGTTATGCACCGGCACAGTCTAATTTAGGTGTTTTTTATGAAAATGGTATTGCTGGTGAACAAAGTTATGAAAAAGCTAAACAGTTATATGAAAAATCAGCAGCGCAAAATGATCAGCATGGTCAATACAATTTAGCAACCTTGTATCAAAATGGTCGTGGTGTATCGCAAAATTTTGCAAAAGCCCGAGAGCTTTTTGAAAAATCTGCAGAACAAGGTTTTGTTAATGCACAATATCAATATGGTCAAATGTATTTGTTAGGCGAAGGTGTCAAAAAAGATTACGATAAAGCAAGAGTTTGGATGGAAAAAGCTGCACAGCAAGGAAAACCAGAAGCACAATTTAACTTAGGTGTGATGTATCAAAACGGTATGGGTGGTTTACCAAAAGATGACGACAAAGCATCAGAATGGTTTGAAAAAGCTTGTGAAAATGGTGCTAATCATCCAATTTGTAAATAATTAACAAAATTTAACTCACTACACGGAGGCAGTCGCCTCCTAAATAATTACGACAACCCCAGTATTGTTTTAATATTTTGCCACTATCGTCCATTTTAAGCATAAACGTAATTTAATAAACTTAATTAAAATTAATTGGTAATCATTATTTATATTGCTAGAATAAAATGTAAATACGATAATCTAAATAATATAACTATCTCGTAGTTAAGGAATAAGAAGTGAAAAAATTATACACAATTATTTTATTTTTTTTATTTTTAACTAATGCAGTAAGTGCACAAGATATCAAAAATTTAAGCATCAACGATTTGTCTAACTTAGCATCAGAACAAAACGATCCTGAAGCACAATTTTATTTAGGTGTTATGTATGAACAGGGTAAAGGTGTTGAACAGGACTATGAAAAAGCTAAGCAATGGTATGAAAAAGCGGCATCGCAAGGTATTGTTGAGGCTCAATTCAATTTAGGACAAATTTACTACACAGGTATGGGAAGTGCTCCAGATTATGTTCAATCTAAAAACTGGTTTGAGAAAGCCGCATCACAAGGTGATGTTGATGCGCAATTTAATTTGGGCATGATGTACGAGAATGGTAGAGGTGTTGAACAAGATTTTACTCAAGCAAAAACATGGTACGAAAAAGCAGCTGCACAAGGTTTTGTCGATGCTCAATTCAATTTAGGCATTATGTATGACACTGGAGAGGGAATAGAGCAAAATTATGCCAAAGCAAAAGAGTGGTTTGAAAAGGCAGCACTTCAAGGTGATGCTGAAGCACAAACTAATTTAGCGTGGATATATTATGAAGGCAAAGGCGTTGAAAAAGATTTAAAATTGGCGAAAGAGTGGTTTGAAAGAGCCGCAGCTCAAGATCAACCCGAAGCTCAGTATAATTTAGGTATCATGTATGAAGATGGAAATGCGGTAAAAAGAGATCCAGAACAAGCACAAAAATGGTACAAAAAAGCATGTGAAAATGGACTGGATAGTGAAATTTGTAAATAAGCTATCAATCCAAAGAACATTTGGTCTAAAGTAAATCTATTTTAATTGAAAAATCGATTACACGGTTTTGTCATCAAATCCATGTTTAATAAAATCTTTCCTGATGCAGAAATACATCTTTAGATTCCTAATTTTCTCTATATCGTTTATGCTTATCATAATAAAACAATTTAAACTGTTCGGTATAAACTTGTTTTCTGAGGTAATAATAATCAAGGAACAAAATAAGAAATGAAGAAATATCTACTAATATTATTACTCATGTCAATAAATTTGGTTCATGCCAATGAGCAAGAAAATTTAAAATTAGATGAGTTGTTACAGTTGGCTTATGAACAACAAGTTCCGAGTGCACAATATGAGTTAGCGGTTCGATATCAAGAAGGCAATGGTGTTGAAAAAAACTATCTAAAGGCTAAAGAATTATTTGAAAAGTTAACTTCGCAAACCAACAATGATGTTAAATTTAGAGTTGGTTTTTTGTATTTTATCGGTGATGAAGGATTAGAAAAAAATTACGCTAAAGCTAAAGAATGGTTTGAAAAAGCAGCCGCTGAAGGTGATAGTAATGCTCAATTTTATTTGGGCGTTTTATATCAACATGGATATGGTGTAATAAAAGATTATAGATTAGCAAGAAAGTGGTTTGCCAGTGCTGCTAATCAGGGTCACAGTGATGCTCAAGCTAATTTAGGGCAGTTTGCACTTTATGGTATAGGGCAAATGCAATATATTGATGGTGCAAAATATTGGCTTAACATTGCCGCTCTGCAAAATCATCCCAAAGCCCAATACTACTTAGGCATAATAAACTATGCAAAAGCACAAGAAGATGCAAACTATTATATTGACGCTAAAAATTGGTTCGAAAAATCTGCTAAGCAGGGTTATGCTTATGCACAATATAAATTAGGTCAGCTATATCTACGTGGTGAAGGGGTAAAGCAAGACGAAAACATTGCTAATCAGTGGTTTGAGGCTGCACGTCAACAAGGTTTATCTCAAGCAGAATTTAACAAAATAGATAACAATGAAGATGTTGACGACCTTAGTCAGGATTATAGTAAAGTTCAACAATGGTATGAAAAAAGATCATTACAAGGCGATATCAATGCAATGGTATCTTTAGCTTTTAGTTATACCAATCAAGAACCATATGGTGTTGATGTCAATTTTTCCAAAGCCAAACAATGGTTCGAAAAAGCCGCAGAACAAGGCGATCTTGATGGTGAATACGAAACAGGTATCTACTATTATTATGGTATTGGTTCAGAACAAGATTATGTACAAGCTAAGCAATGGTTAGAAAAATCAGCTAAACGAAATGATAAATTGTCGCAATACTTTTTAGCTATGCTGTATAAAAATGGCAATGGTGTAAAACAAGATTTTGTCAAAGCTAAAGAGTTGTTTGAGAAAAGTGCAGCACTTCCTGACTCAAGACCGCAAGAGCAATTAGGATTACTTTATTTAAATGGCGATGGGGTAAAACAAGATTATGTAAAAGCCAAAGAGTTTTTTGAAAAAGCGGCAACAAAAATTAGTGATCATGCTGAATTTAATTTAGGTCTAATGTATCAAAATGGTAAAGGTGTTAAACAAGACTATGTCAAAGCTAATGAGTGGTTCGAAAAAGCCGCTTCACGAGGCAACTCAAATTATCAGTTTTATCTAGGTGAAATATATAAAAAGGGACAAGGTACTGAAATTAATTTCACTAAAGCTCAACAATGGTATGAAAAAGCCGCTTTACAAGGTAATGTGAATGCACAATATGCTTTGGGCAAATTTTATCAATATGGTTATGGTGTTACGCAAGATATTATTAAAGCTAAGCAGTGGTATGAACAAGCGGCGCAGCAAGGGGATGATGATGCGCAGGTGCAATTAGCAAGTTTGTACTTAACAGCGAATGGTACCGATCAAGATTATGTAAAAGCTAAACAGTGGTTTGAAAGAGCTGCTTTAAAAAATAACATGGATGCACAACTAGCATTGGCTAATTTGTATGAAACAGGGCAAGGCGTTGCCCCCAATCCTGCTAAAGCTAAAGAGTGGCGAAAAAAAGCAACAAATAAATCCGAAATTGTAGATGATGTAACAAAAGAAACAACGCTATTATCGCATGAAGCTAAAATGTTAGCCTTGAATGAACAGTTAGCGCTACAAGGCGATGTAACCGCTCAGTTACAGTTAGCATTTTTATATGCAAAGAATAATAATGGAGTACAACAGAATAATAAGAAAGCTAAAGAATGGTTTGAAAAGGCGGCACTACAAGGTAATGCTGATGCTCAATATAATATCGGAAAATTTTATCTTGAAGGTATTGGTGTTGAGCAAAATTCGACCATTGCTAAAGCGTGGTTCGAAAAAGCAGCATTACAAAATGATAGTCGTGCTCAACTGGCGTTAGGACTGATTTATGCCAAAGGTAAGGGGATCGGACAAGATTACACTGCTGCAAAACAATGGTTTGAAAAGGCTGCCGCACAAAATGATGCTAACGCAGCATTCAACTTGGGCTTAATATATGACAAGGGCTATGGTGTTGAACAAGATTATACTAAAGCCAAACAATGGTACCAAAATGCTGCATTGATGGGGAGTGATGAAGCCCAATTTTATCTTGGTGAAATGTATCGAATGGGGCATGGCGTACCTCTAAAAAACTATACTGAAGCTAATTATTGGTACTGGAAATCCGCTGACCAAGGTAATGTTAAAGCATCATATATGGTGGCTTATTTCGATTTTTATGGTCTAGATAGTACCGAGTTTAATGGATATTCATTAGATTATTTTCTAAATGCCGCTTATCAAAATCAACCTCGCGCTAACAGCGCCTTGGGACAAATTTACTATTATGGCGTTGATGATAAGAGTGGCTATAATAATTATGTTATCAAGCCAGATTTTACTAAAGCAAAACAATTTTTTGAACAGAGTGCAGCACAAGGTTTTGCGCATTCCCAGTATTATTTAGGGGTAATGTATTTACATGGCTTAGGCGTCAAAAAAAATCCTAAATTAGCTAAGCAATGGTTACAAAACGCTTGCGAAAATGGCTTTCAGTATCAAATTTGTCAATAATCAAATAGATGATGTGTATATTCAATAAAAAATAGTATTTAGATAAAATAACCTGTTAGCGCTTTTACCTGAGTAAGGGTTTAATCTAAGATAGTTGAAGCCGCCATTGTTATGACCTAACAACGGGGATTTCAAGTAATGGAGTTTAGAAATAAAAGATGAATAAAAATGTAACTGCTTTACTCTTATTTTTATTGTCTGTGAGTTCAACCAACGCTAATGAATTAAAAAAATTAAGTAATGATGAACTTTTGCAAATGACAGCTGAAAGTTTACCAGAAAAACCGCAATATGATTTTGGCATTCAATATCAATATGTTGATGGTAATGAGCTACAAGATAGTATTAAATTAAAACAATGGCTTGACGCTGCTGCTTTACAAGGTGATGCTGGTGCAGAATTTGATTTAGCCACATTGTACCAAAATAGCATTGGTATTGAACACAATAGTCACTTAGCTAAGCAATGGTATGAAAAATCAGCACAACAAGGAAATGCTGATGCTCAATATGCTTTAGGCTGTTATTACTTTTATGGGTATGCTGATGAACAAGATTATGCTAAAGCAAAAGTGTGGTATGAAAAAGCGGCTCTACAAGGTGATGTACGTGCACAATTGCAATTAGGTTTAATGTTTTCAAATGGGTATGGTGTTGAAAAAGATTATCAGCAAGCGAAAAGTTGGTTTGATAAGTCAGTTGTACAAAACGATAATCGCGCTAAAGTAATGTTAGGTCTAATGTATTTAAATGGTAACGGCGTTGAGAAAAATTATAATGATGCAAAATCATGGATTATAGACAGCGCCAAATTAAACATTGAAAATGACCTTGCTCTTATGTATATAAATAATGATGGCAGCCAACCAGATTATGTTCAAGCGATAAAACTATTTGAAGTTGCTGCAAAAACTGATGTTCATGCAAAATATTACTTAGGATTAATGTTTATTCAAGGTGTTTTTGTTGAGCCAAACTATGTCAAGTCAACACAATACTTTATTCAAGCATGTGATGACCCTGATGTTGGTGATATTCCAATTTGTTTTTGATCTTTAACCTTAAAACTGGTCATAATTTATATCGATTAAAAAAGTAATGAATTTATATTTTTTATACTAACTATTGGTGACATCGACTCTTTATCGATTTGAAATACCAAAATAGTACCGTAAATGCAACGCCAGTTGATAAAAGATCTGCTGTTGGTGATGAGGCCCAAACTCCATCCAATCCAAAGCATAACGGTAATAGGTATAGTGTTGGCAATAAGATCAAAATTTGTCGGGAAAGACTTAATAAAATGGATATTTTTGCCATACCAATACACTGAAAAAAGCTTGTGGTAACCATTTGAAAACCGACAAAAGCAAACGATAAAGTCGTGTATCGTAAAGCTATCGCCGATATGTGCACTAAATCCTCATCAGAACTAAATGCGCGCACTAACACATCTGGAACAAAAAATCCTAAAATAAAGCCAATGCTAGTAATGACTGTTGCAACTTTGACCCCATAGAAGAAAGTGGCTTTAACTCGTAGATAGTCTTTCGAACCATAGTTATAGCCAATAATCGGTTGCATTCCTTGATTGATACCAATAACAATCATAATAATCAATGTAATTAATCGATTAGCATTGGAATAACCTGCAATTGCATCATCACTTGAAACGTTTGACAAAGGAGCATAATGGGTAAGTTGCCAATTAATAAACACAACCACAATAGAGGCGGCGACTTGCATCGCAAAAGGTGACATACCAATTGATAAAATTGATTTAATATATATCCAATTAAGTCTAAAGTTACATCGATACAGTTTGATATTACTATTTTTACTGATAAAGTGCTGCATCACAAATAAAAAGCTAATGAACATCGATAAAGTAGTTGCAAAAGCTGCACCACGCATCCCCCAACCAAAGCCAATGATAAAAATAGGTGCTAAAATGATATTGGCAATGACACTAATAAACATGGTGACCATTGCTTTAAATGGGTAACCGCTTGCCCGCATCATATTGTTATAATTAAATGTTAACGTAATAAATATGCTACCGGGCAAATATACTTGTAAAAACTCTTTAGCATATTGATGATTGGTTGGGCTGGAGCCGACAAAATGTAACACGGGATCAACAAAGTAGAGTAATGATGCTAAAGTTATACCGCTTAAAACAGCCGTTAACATAAATGATGTGCCAGCAATTTTTTCGGCTTTATCCGTTTCTCCACGACCTAAAAAAATCGATATGCGACTGGCTGACCCAATACCTACAAGCATACCGATACCCGCGGTCAGGTTCATTACAGGTAAAATAATACCAGCCCCACTCAGTGCCTCACGACCAATCCAGTGACCAATAAATACCCCATCAATAATGTTATACAGTGTATTGACAATAGTACCAATTACCGCCGGTAAAGCATACTGCCAAAATAACCAACTAATTTTTTTATTTTTGAAATTATTGTAAACATCTTGAGAGTGAGTCATCGATTCTATTTTCCCACAGTTAAATGTTGTAAAAAATATTAAAAAAGCGCGATATTTGCGTTTGAAATAATTTAAATTGCATGACTAAAGGGGCATTAAAAGCGTAATGACTGATCTCAATACCAACTAATTTAAATTTATTTAGTCTAACACGTTATAACAAACGTTTAATAATTCTATCAACACGAATGCGACTTAAGCGTTTAATCAATTTATGTACCTGTTTTGGATAAAATTGACTAGCTTGAATTTGTTGGAAATGAGTAACCAACGTCGTTTTTTGACGAATGGTATCGAGTTCCTGCTTAATTTGTTTTTGTAACTCTTGTTTAGGGTCATGAACTAAAATGCCATTTTCCAGATCTAAACGCCAAGCACGCGGATTAAGATTATTGCCTGTAATAAGCATCCATTGATTGTCTACCCAAACACCTTTAAGGTGATAAGTTTGATCTTCATCTTTCCACAAACGAATAATTAATTGTTGTTTATCAATATAAGGTTGTAAGCGTTCAATAAAGTTTCTTAAATTGATTTCGTATAAATAAGGTAATCCACCCGAAATATTAAAAGGTTTATCTGGCGGAATATAAAAATCATTTGCTTCTTTATCGCCAATAATAATTTCCACTTGTCTCCCTTTTCTAAGTAATCGAATAATATCGCGAACCAAGATATTGGGTAAATTGAAATAAGGGGTACAAAATATAACGTTATGTTGTGTTGTATTAATCAGATGATGAATAATTTTATTTAAACTATTATTGCGCCCAAGTCCTGCAATAGGCGAGACGGTTAATTCATTGTTACTTGCATAACTTTCATATTGATAATTTGCTTCACTAAGGTGTTGGCGTAATGTTTTTATTTCAGCTTTAATTTGTTTACGGGTTTTATGGTGTTCTACATCTAAACGCTGTAATCCCTCAAAAGGTAAAAAATTATCATTGACATATTTTATCATGCAATCAGCTAGCGTTTTATTTGTGATAAAATGGTATCTATCATACCGATATTTATTGAACTTATGTAAATAGACATTATTGATACTTGCCCCGCTATATATGACTGTATCATCAATAATTAACCCTTTAAGATGTAACACACCAAGTACTTCTCGACGGTTAATGGGTACACCATAAACTGGAATGTCAATATCGGGATGCTGCTGCTTCATCTGATTATAATAACGAGCATTGGTTTGGTTTTTATCTTCTCCAAACCGTCCGCGTTGTGCTCGATGCCAGTCGACAAAAATTTTAATGTCTAAATTTGGTTTTTGTTTTTTTGCCTGATAAAGTGCATTTAAGATTTCTTGTCCAGCTTCATCTTGCTCTAAATATAACGCTATTATGTAAATTCGGTGTTGTGCTTTATAAATACTGTCGAGCAAAGCAATTCTGTATGAATTTGGATCAAATAAAATGCGGTATTGACTAGCATCTTGAGGAATTTTTGCTAAATCATCAAGATGCTTTTGATGGTTATATCTAATAAAAGGTATTCTCATTATTTATATATTATTGTAACTGGACTATGTAGTAGCATAGCATAAAATACACCAGAAAATAATACTCCTTTTTACATTACATTAAGGGCATAAATCAAGTTTGTAACAAGCTTCGATTAATGACTATTCAACTTTATTGTTAAGCTTGCTCATCGACCCATGATTCAATAAGCTTATAAGTCAATGCTAACACAACTGGACCGATAAACAATCCCATAATACCAAAGGCGAGTATTCCTCCAATAACACCAAATAATATGAGCAAAAATGGTAAATCGGCGCCTTTTTTTATTAAATATGCACGCATTACACTATCAAGAGTGGTTAAAATAATCGCAACAAAAATTAATACAATCGCCGAAATGGTATTTCCATCCCAAAATTGCCAGATAATGCAGCCTATCATGACAATGACCGGACCAATTTGCGCCACACAGCAGATAAATAAAATGAGCGTCAAAATGCCAGGAAAAGGCATGTTAGTAAGCACAAAACTGATGCCACCAATTAGTGCTAACGTAATGGCGGTAACGACAACACCTAAAGCTACGGCTCTTATTGCTTGACCAGCTAAAGTAACGGTTGTTTTACCATAGTGTTTTGATAAACGATTAGCAAAAACATAGACGTATTTTGTAATACTTTCACCTTTAAGAAATAATAATAAACTAAAGATGATCATTACACCGGCATGGAAGATGAATATACTGATATTGGTCGCTTGTTCTAAAAGCCATCCAACCAAAATACCGATATATGGCTGGATATCAGAAATCAGCTCCGATCCATCTGTTTGAATAATTTCTAACCATTTTTGGTGTAATTCATTTCCAAACATAGGTAGGCTACTTAACCAATCTAAGGTCGGTAATTCACGATGAGGTAGTGTTCTGGCCCATTCAATTAAATAATGGCCATTTTGTGCAACACTACTAATAATTAATATAAATGGTATAATACAAACGAAAGCCAAAATTAGTGCCATGACTAATAGTGATAACCAGCGTTTATTAAATAATTTTTGTTGGATTTTGATCATTAATGGCCAAGTGGCAATTACCACCATGACCGCCCAAAAAAAACCAAACAAAAAAGGTTCAACTACACGATAAGTAATAATGATTAGTAATCCTATTATTAATAGGTTTAGAATCAATTTAAGTAAATCGTACGTATTGTTTTCAGCTGGCATTTTTGTACCATATTATTTAGTCTAGAAAATGTTATTATACGCAATAAGATTCAAAAAGCATATGTTGTATGTTAACCATTATACTTTTTTCGGAGGTGTAAAAATGAAGAAAATAATGTTATTAATGATGATGAGTGTTGCATTAGCGGCGTGTTCGACATCACCAAAATCAGCTAAAGTTGTACAAAATGTAAATGATACAGCACCTTTCCCAGAAGCCATGCCTGGCTATACTCGCTATGCTATTCATCTTCCTGCATTAAAAGATGAAAATAGTGCCCGTGTCGAAGTATTAGTTGGTAAAGATATGAATGTTGATTGTAATGCGCATAGTCTTAGCGCGACTATTAAACAACAAGAATTGAAAGGCTGGGGATATTCATATTATGTGGTAGATAAAGCCAAAGATGGCATATCAACACTCATGGCTTGCCCAGAAAGTGCTAATAAAAATCAATTTGTAACTATCGGTAACAATATTGGAACGCTAAATTATAATAGCCGTTTACCAATCGTTTTTTATGTACCAAATGATTTAACTGTTAAATATCGTGTTTGGCAAGCAGATGCCAAAATTTTGCAAGCGACTGCCGAATAAAACAGCTAAATTAATTGTCAATTTATGATAAATAGTGGGTTGAGCGGTCAAAATATCGTCACTCAACCCCGAAACTTAGGATATTTGATATTTTAAGTAGACATCTCAAAAAAAAAAGGTATTTTATCCCTCGTAATGCAAGGTTAGCTCTACTCGTTCATTAAATTTATTAATGACTTGTGATTGCCTGATTACCTCGGTTTCGCCATACTTTTTAACGAAGTTATTGGTAAAATTTGGGGGTCCATTGAAGTTATCCAATGGGCTTGTGTCTAACATGTAATATCCCTAAACTAGAGGAGAAGTGGTGAGCATGTTTACTCAACGTAAAACAATTCTTTCAATCGTAGCTGGTGTTTCACTAGCGTTATCTCAATCAGCAATAGCTAAAGATCGAGTCGTCCATTTTTATAATTGGGCAGGACAAATCGGTTCACAAACTATCAGTGATTTTGAAAAATCAACAGGTATAAAACTGGTTTATGATGTTTATGATTCAAACGAAGCATTAGAAGGAAAACTCATGGCTGGGCATTCAGGTTTTGATGTCGTATCGCCTTCTGATAGCTTTTTAGCTAGACAAATTAAATCTGGAATTTATTTACCGCTAGATAAAAGTAAATTACCAAATTGGAAAAATCTAGATCCTAATTTAATGAAATTGATGGCTAACCACGATCCTGATAATACCTATGCCATTCCTTATGTTTGGATGACAACGGGTATTGGTTATAACATCGATAAGGTGAAAGAACGTTTAGGCGATAATGCACCTGTAGATAGCTGGGACTTAGTGTTTAAACCCGAAAATATGGAAAAACTCAAAGATTGTGGAGTCGCATTTTTAGATGCTCCGACCGAAATTTTTGCTAGTGCTCTTCAATATTTAGGTAAAGATCCAAATAGTACAGATGCTAAAGATTACACTGGTGCTGCTTACGAGTTGTTAGAAAAAGTGAGACCAAATATTCGTTATTTCCATTCCTCACAATATATTACAGATCTTGCTAACGGCGATATTTGCGTTATTTTAGGTTGGTCAGGCGATATTTTACAATCCCGAGATAGAGCAAACGAAGCGAAAAACGGCGTACATATTGGTTATCAAATTCCAAAAGAAGGGGCATTAGTCTTCTTTGATACTTTTGCTATTCCAAAAGATTCAGAAAATGTAGAAGAAGCACATGAGTTCTTAAACTTTGTCATGAAACCAGAAATTGCAGCGCAAGTAACCAACGATGTTAACTTTGCAAGTGCGAATAAAGCGGCTAATGATGAGTTTGTGAAACCAGAAGTGAAAAATGATCCAGCGGTTTATCCAAAACCAGAAGTAATGGAAAAATTATTCACTTTAAAAGTAAAAGAACCAAAACTTGAACGTGTTATTACCCGCACGTGGACAAAACTAAAAACTGGTAAATAACCGATATTTTTGGTACTACACTATTTACTAGTCTAATATAGACGGAGAGGTTAATTTGATCTTTCCGTCTCGTTTTTTATGGCTTGTTGTTATGAGGAAAAAAGAGTGAACAATAAAACAACAAATCAGGTACAGCCTAAAAAAAAGATGATAACTCCATTACTGGAGATCAAAAATTTAACGAAAGTTTTTAATGATGATTATTATGCGGTTGATGATGTCAACCTCACCATTTATACCGGTGAGATATTTGCCTTGTTAGGGGCATCGGGCAGTGGAAAATCAACATTATTGCGTATGCTTGCTGGTTTTGAACAACCTACATCCGGACAGATTATTTTAGATGGTAAGGACTTATCGCAAGTGCCTCCTTACAATCGCCCAATCAATATGATGTTTCAATCGTATGCTTTATTTCCTCACATGACGGTTGAGCAAAATATTGCTTTTGGCTTAAAACAAGACAAATTAAATGCGCACGAAATCAAACAACGCGTTGAAGAGATGTTAGCGCTTGTTCATATGGAACAATTTGGTAAACGTAAGCCCCATCAGCTATCAGGTGGTCAAAGACAACGTGTAGCGTTGGCTCGCAGTCTAGCGAAAAGACCAAAATTATTATTACTTGATGAACCAATGGGTGCATTGGATAAACAACTTCGTGATCGTATGCAACTTGAAGTAGTTAGCATTTTAGAACAAGTAGGTGCAACTTGTGTCATGGTTACGCACGATCAAGAAGAAGCAATGACGATGGCAGGACGAATTGCCATTATGAATAAAGGTCAATTTGTACAAATCGGTGAACCAGAAGAGATTTACGAACATCCAAACAGCCGTTACAGTGCTGAATTTATTGGATCAGTGAATATTTTCGATGGTATTTTGCAAGAAACATTAGAAGATGGTTTGATTCTTAACTGCCCAATGATCAAACACCCATTAAAAGTCGATTATGATTCACCAGCGGTTGAAGGTGTTCCTATTCAAGTTGCACTACGCCCAGAAAAAATTAAATTATGTGACGAAATTCCAGAACAAGGTTACAACGTAGCAAGTGGTGAGGTTGTTGAAATTGCCTATCTTGGTGATTTATCAATTTATCATGTCAAATTACCAAGTGGGCAAATTATTATTGCGCAGTTACAAAACGAACATCGTTATCGTAAAGGTATGCCAACATGGGGCGACATTGTCAATCTGAGTTGGGATATTGATAGTTGTGTTGTGCTAACCGAATAAACAAAAGAGGATATCATGATGCGATCCATTTTATTGGGTTTATTGTTGAATGCATTTGTATTACTCAATGTTTATTGGCGTTTTGTCTCAACAGATTCATTTGACAATCTATTTTTAGATGCGCTTTTCACTGCAATGACATTCAGCTTTTTATTGTCATGTTTAGGATTCTACTTAGCCTATTATAAGCCATCTAAATTTGCTTATCGTTTGATTATTGCCGGCAGTATTTTATTTATTCCTGCTGGTTTGGTCGCAATCTATTTTGCTTATAAAAAGATGCGCCAACAACGTAATGACTCAGATTTAATGACGTTATATGGTCGACTAGCAGTGATTAGTATCCCTTATTTATGGATGTTATTACTGTTTTTATTACCATTTTTAATTGTATTTCGAATTAGTTTTTCTGAAATGGCTTCAGCGGTACCGCCTTATACTGATTTATTCAGTTATGATGATGGTTTACTCAATATTGCTTTAAATTTTGGTAATTACTTAAATTTACTGAGCGATACCATTTACATTGATTCTTATTTGCAATCATTGAAAGTAGCGGCTATTTCAACGATTTTATGTATTTTAATTGGCTATCCATTAGCTTGGGCTATTTCACAATGTAAAGCCTCAACTCGAAATATCTTATTATTATTAATTATTTTACCATCATGGACTTCGTTTTTAATTCGAGTATATGCTTGGATAGGTATTTTAAATCCTAATGGGCTACTCAATAATTTCTTAATGTGGTTAGGCGTTATTGATCAACCACTTATCATCATGAAGACCTATTTTGCGGTTTATATTGGTATTGTTTATTCTTATTTACCTTTTGTGGTACTGCCAATTTATACCTCATTAAGTAAAGTGGACTCTACGTTGATCGAGGCAGCATTAGATTTGGGATGTAAACCAATTAAAACCTTTTTTAAAATTATTGTGCCATTAACTAAAAATGGCGTAATTGCTGGCGGTATGTTGGTCTTTATTCCGGCTGTTGGGGAGTATGTGATTCCTGAACTATTAGGTCCATCTGAAGGCATTATGATAGGTACACAACTTTGGACTGAATTCTTTAATAACCATGACTGGCCGGCAGCATCTGCAGTGGCTTCGGTAATGTTATTGATATTAATTATACCTATTTACTACTTTAATAAATTCCAAAATCGACAATTGGGAGGTAAATAGATGAACAATTTACCTGTTATTATGCGATCCGCTGTGATTATTTTTATTGCTTCATTCTTAGGCGCTTTATTGTTAACTGTTTTGATCTCGTCTTCAGGATTAGAATTAATTGGCAATAGTTATTTATACATTGGTTGTTTGATTTTCAGTGTGATTGTTACCTTGATTATCACTTTAGCGTTAATATGTCGCAGTTTAAAGGCGCTGATTTTATTGGTGGTATTTTCTTTTTTATATATCCCAATGATTATTTTAATTGTTTATTCGTTTAATAGCTCTCGTCTGGTAACCGTTTGGGCTGATTTTTCGACTAAATGGTACGTTGAACTAGTGCATAACGAAACCCTGCTTAAAGCAGTAGGATTAAGTTTATCCATTGCCGCAGGGGCTGCAACGCTTGCTATTGTTCTTGGTACGTTAGCATCGTATGCAATTATCCGCTTTAGACGATTTAAAGGATCTAATCTTTTTTCATTTATGACTACTGCACCATTAGTCATGCCTGACGTTATTACTGGTTTAGCATTATTACTCTTATTTGTTGGAATGGGACAAGTATTAGGTTGGCCAAAAGATCGTGGCGCTATCACCATTTGGATGGCGCATGCAACTTTCTGTACAGCTTATGTCACAGTCGTTATAAGTGCAAGGTTGCGCGAGCTTGATAAGTCAATTGAAGAGGCAGCGTTAGATTTAGGTGCCAATCCTTTAAAAGTATTTTTCATTATTACGTTACCAATGATTGCACCGGCTTTAGTTTCAGGTTGGTTATTGGCGTTTACGCTATCACTTGATGATGTGGTTATTGCTAACTTTGTTACTGGTCCAGGCGCAATGACATTGCCAAAATTAATCTTTTCGAAAGTGAGATTAGGGGTCGATCCTCAGGTCAACGCATTGGCAACAATTATCTTATTCATAGTAGGAATAATTGGTTTTATCTCATGGTTATGGATGCGTAAAGCTGAACGACGCAAAATACGTGAAATGCGCGGACATTAGATAATATTAATGTTTAATGGGATTTTAGGCTTTGCCTACCGTTGTTTTTGAGTGTTACAATGCAAGCGCTAAATTCAGGTTATAACCTGTTTTAGCGCTTATACTACAAGTTTAGTCTCGATTTTGTCACGTTAATAAAAGTACATTATGAATCATTGAAAATGATAATTCTTCATCTGCCACAATCTCAACATAATACTTTTAGCCGCATTTGTTTATCTTATTCTCATCCTTCATGTGCCATTGTTAAAAAGATTTAGTCAAAGCTATTTGGCGCTTGAATTGCTGTTGGCCGATTATTAAATCATGATCTGTAATTGTGTTGTATCAGTGCTGATTGGTTCAATGGATTGCGAAATATAAATTATTATGCTGATTTTGACGTGTAATAGGATGTTACTTTGCGTGACAATGATAGCCTTTGCTATCTTTGTGTGGTTTATTAACATGAATAGTTAGAATTAAGTGACTCTAAGCTAGCTTTGTTATTGAGTTTATAAACGCCTTTAGCGTTTAGGTCTAGGTTGTTAATGTATAACAATAGGTATCGATATTAATCAATCCTATTAACTGTTATTAAAGTTGTTACCCTAAATAACATTAAGCGATAAGCTAAATAACAGTGGTTAGCGCTTAGTGCAATTAGCTATAAACGTGTTTTTCTAATTGATATAGTACTTTCGATACAATTGCTTGAGGCTAACTTAATAAATTTCCGTGTTTTTTTACTTATTTTGTATTATAGTATATGCCGTCAATTTAACGACAAAGTTCTCAGGGCGGGGCGTAATTCCCCACCGGTGGTATAGCCCACGAGCGCTTAATATTTATCCTATTATTATTTAATATTGATAAACATTAAGGACAAGCAGATTTGGTGTAATTCCAAAGCCGACAGTTAAAGTCTGGATGAAAGAGAGTAGCTTATCTTTTCTTAATTTGCTATTAGCAAAATCATTATGGTCAAGCACTTGCCCTGATTCTGGTATTTAATTTATTTATACTTATAGTTTTACTTAATGATATCTGCTTAATTGTTACAATTTTTTTATGTATCGATATCAGATTTGTTCTGTATTGCTTTGGGATAAATATAATTATTTTATAAAAGGATAGGTATTTACCATGAATCAGTTTAATTTAAAAGAATTTGGAACAGCTATTGAACGGGTAGAGCGTGCAATCAGTTCCATCAAAGCCGGTCAAGGTGTTTTAGTTTTAGATGATGAAGATCGTGAAAACGAAGGCGATATTGTTTGGTCAGCCGAAACCATCACTACGCCACAAATGGCACTGACTATTCGTCATGGCAGTGGCATTGTCTGTTTATGTATGCCAAAAGCTTATTGTGATAAATTACAATTACCTATGATGGTGGCGAATAATACTAGCAAAAATCATACCGCATTTACGATATCAATTGAAGCGGCTCAAGGCGTAACAACAGGCGTTTCAGCCGCAGATCGTGTAACCACTATTAAAGCGGCCGTTGCTGATCATGCTAAACCGTGTGATTTAAATCATCCAGGACATGTTTTTCCATTAGTGGCTCAAGAAGGTGGAGTTTTAACACGTCGTGGCCATACTGAAGCGTCGGTTGATTTAGTGACTTTGGCCGGTTTCAAACCTGCTGCGGTCATTTGTGAAATCACCAATGATGATGGCTCAATGGCAAGAGCTCCGCAAATAGTTGAATTTGCCAAACAGCATAATTTACCAGTGGTTACTATCGAAGATATCGTTGAATATCGAAAAACGCATAGTGTGTAATAAGGGTAAGATTGATATACGCCGACTTAGTCGGCGTAGATAATTATTTGATAATGTTATTAAAAATATTCACTATTTTTATATGATGTGATCATTGATGTTATATCAATTAGATGAATAAAATAAGTTACTATTTCAATTTTAACTGGTTTACTCTATGTTACGTTTAATTTTGGTCTATTTTGTGGTTATTTTTATGTTGACTGGTTGTCAAACAGATCGTCAAAAATCAATGAATGTTATTGTGGCGAATGCTAAAACCGAAGTTGTTCATTCCAAATCAGTTGGCGATTATAAAATAACTATCTATACACCAAATAAACCAACACCCAAAGATGGTTGGCCAGTTATTTACTTACTTGATGGCGACAGCTATTTTTTAACTGCTTACAATATGATGACCAATCAAGCTTGCGATCGTTGTGTGATTAAGGAAGGAATGATTGTCGCAATTGATTATTCGGGTGAATCTCGACGCGGATTGGATTATTTACCTAAACCTGAAAAGCTAGTTGCCGAAATTTTGCCTAATCATCAAATCAATTTACCTGTAAGTTATGGTGGAGCAGATGATTTTTATGATTTTCTAACAAAAGAGCTTAAACCTGAAATAGAAAAACGTTTTCCTATTAATCCTAACAAACGAGCGATTTTTGGTCATTCATATGGGGGATTATTTAATCTTTATGCTTTTTTAGCAAAACCGATAGCTTTTGATACTTATATTATTTCTAGCCCATCGATGTGGTTTAGTGGTGGATATATGTTTGACTTATTGTCTAAACATCTAGCCGACGATAAGCGCCCAACTTTGGGTAAACCAGTTAATTTATGGCTTTCTGTCGGTGGAGCCGAGCAATCATTACTTGCTGCTGAGTTGAGTTTACCTGAAGCGGAACAAAAAATATTATTACAGCATCGTCAAAATCGAAAAATGGTTGATTCTTCAACGCGACTATTTGAAAAATTAAAACAAGCTAATATTACGAATCTACAATTGAATTATACTATTTATCCTAATCAGTCTCATAAAACGGTGGCTATTTTTGCACTGCAAGAGGGGATACAAGTAAATTTTAATGCTAATTAAAAATATTGAATTATCGCCGATTAATTTATAAATTTTTTTGCTTTAAATACAATCAAATGGACTTTCTTTGTGAAAATTCGGTTTACATTATTTACAGTTAATTAATAATGATAACTATTATTAATTAACTCTCCCATTTTTTTAGGAAATAAAATACATGATTTTAAAACGTAAATCGACTTATCTATTGACGGTTTTAATTAGCTTTGTTTGTCATAATGTCTACGCAGACAATACCCCGTCATCAACCAACAAAAATAATGATAGTGATGATGTAATGGTTGTTACAGCAGCAGAACAAACTAGGCAAGCACTAGGTGTTTCAGTTATTACCGAAAAAGATATCAGTAAAATGCCTCCCAAAAATGATCTCTCTGAAATTATTCGTACCATGCCTGGTGTTAACTTGACTGGTAACTCAACCAGTGGTCAACGTGGTAATAATCGTCAAATTGATATTCGTGGCATGGGACCAGAAAACACCCTTATTTTAGTGGATGGTAAACCGGTAAAAAGTCGTATGTCAGTTCGTTATGGATGGCGAGGAGAGCGTGATACACGTGGTGATACTAACTGGGTACCTGCTGATATTGTTCAGCGGATTGATGTTATTCGTGGACCAGCTGCTGCACGTTATGGTGATGGAGCTGCCGGTGGGGTGATTAATATTATTACTAAACAGCCAACCAATGAATGGCATGGCGCGTTAAACAGCTATATCAATTTACCATCTCATAGCGAAGAGGGAGCAACCAAACGAACCGACTTTGTATTAACTGGTGGTTTAACCGATAATTTAAGCATGCGTTTATATGGGAATATTAATAAAACCGAGGCTGATGATTGGGATATCAATAAAAAACATCAGATTAATCCTAATTCTACTAGTGCAGGGCGTGAAGGGGTACGTAATAAAGATCTAAATGGATTACTACGTTGGGATATTAGCAAACAGCAATCATTGGAATTTGAAGCTGGTGTGAGTCGTCAAGGTAATATTTATGCGGGTGATACACAAAATAATAACCCAAATCCATTAGTAAGTCGTTTTTACAATGATGAAACGAATAGAATGTATCGACAAAATTATGCATTAACCCATCGAGGCTATTGGGATAATGGTGTCAATACCATGTCTTATGTACAAGTAGAAAAAACACGCAACAGTCGTTTAAATGAAGGTTTGGCTGGTGGTACAGAAGGTCGATTTGATAATGGCGATTTTTCAACGATCAAATATGACAATATTACCTTACATAATGAAACCAATTTACCGTTGACTATTGTTGTGCCGCAAACCATTACCATTGGAGCTGAATATAATCATCAAAAAATGAAAGATCCTACTTCAAATACTCAATCCACAGAAGAAGGCGGCAGTGTACCATGGATTAAAGATAAAAATCGAAGCGTGGAAAGTTCAGCTAATTTATGGGGAATGTTTGTCGAAGACAATATTGAGTTAACCCAAACAACAATGTTAACACCTGCATTACGCTATAATCACCAAAGTGACTCGGGTAGCAACTGGAGCCCAAGTTTGAATTTAGCTCAAGAATTAGGTGACTATTTTACCTTAAAATTAGGTATTGCTCGAGCTTATAAGGCTCCAAACTTGTATCAATCAAATCCTAACTATCTACTTTATAGTCGAGGACAAGGGTGTTATGGTGCTGGTGGTAGTTGTTATCTAATTGGTAATAATAATTTAAAAGCTGAAACTAGTGTAAATAAAGAGATAGGTTTAGAATTTCATAATGACGGTCTTATTGCTGGTATGACTTATTTCCGTAATGATTATCGTGATAAAATTGATTCAGGTATCAGATCAATTGGTCAAGCTGATGGTGGAAAAAACGCCTTCAAAAATTCGAATATTTTTCAATGGCAAAATGTACCTAAAGCCGTGGTTGAAGGTTTAGAGGGTAGCTTAACGGTGCCGGTTACATCAACCATTAATTGGCGTAATAATCTTACATGGATGTTACAGTCAAAAAATAAACAAACAGGGGATTATTTATCGATCATTCCAAAGTATACTCTCAATTCAGCAATTGACTGGCAAGTGACTGAACAACTCTCATTTTTAACAGCATTAACTTGGTATGGTAAACAAAAACCGAAAAAATATGACTATCTTGGGGATAAAGTAACCGATACTTCAACTCATCAACTAAGCCCTTATGCAATTTTGAATCTTAGTGGTCAGTATCAATTTAATAAAAACTTTACCCTAACTGCAGGTGTTGATAATCTCTTTAATAAACGTTTATTTAGAGAGGGTAATTCATCATCTCTAAAAAATCCAAAAAATGGCGTGATAACCGTTCGTGGTGCGGGTGCAGCAACTTATAATGAACCTGGTCGTACGTTATTTATTGGTACAAATCTTTCATTTTAAGTAAGTTTGCTTTTTTCTTCATTCGCTGGACATGATCAATTGCTCAGCGATAGTTTTATTTATAATGCTTTTTTTATGCCTTGTAAAAATAGCTCGACAGTAAAAGCAAATACTTGACCGGGTTCAACAGCTTGAAATGCGGGGGCTAATTTTTTTGTCAATGTAAAACCTTGCTGAGGCAAATTTTCAATGTCATTAAGATCTGCATCATCAGCAGGGCGAAGTAATCCCCCCGCTTCAGAAGCCGCAAGCCCAATAATACAAGCGTAATAACCTAAACAAAAACGGGTTACTTGATTATCATTAAAGCCAGCATCCGTTAACGCCTGACAAACATATTCAGCTCGAATATAATCGGCAAGCCCTGTACTCCAAAACTGCTGCATTAATTTAAAACTATTTGGATAGGCAAGAGCTATTTGCCGATATTGATAAGCTAAATGTCGAAGGCGTTCATCCCAAGGCATGCTGTTATCAATAGTTGATATTCTACGGGTTAATTCTTCAGCCATTGCCCGTTCCAGTCCTTTTTTTGATTTAAAATGATACTGTAGTGACATTGGATCACAAGCAATTTTGGCGGCAAGTTTACGTACACTAAAAGCGGAATTGCCAACTTCCTCCATAAAATCTATCGCTGCCATTACCATTGCTTGGGCTTCAAGTCCTTTTGGCCCTGTATTTTTCATTTTATCGGAATTTTTCATAGCTAATCTCAAGATGTTACAGCATTAATATTATATCGTTATTGTAATAATTCATGCAAAACTAACCTAATCATAAAAGCTTGAACTATTGAATAATAAACGATTTTAACCTTGCAATTTCTATTTCTTCGTTGTAGAATTATTTTATTATAAACAATTTATAATAGAATTTTGTAAAAAAGTTTAAGTAATTATATACATTTCAGTATAAAACAGGCTTTGTCTTTTTTAACAAATTAACTAATTTCTTTTGGTGGCAACTTTCTTGGTTTGCGAACCATCTTTTGTTTTCTACGATACAAATTCGGTGAAAAAGCAAAACTAAATAATGATAAAAAGAGTTGATGATAGCAATGAGGTAGCTAT
This sequence comes from Gilliamella sp. B2969, assembly GCF_026536195.1. Taxonomy (NCBI): domain Bacteria; kingdom Pseudomonadati; phylum Pseudomonadota; class Gammaproteobacteria; order Orbales; family Orbaceae; genus Gilliamella; species Gilliamella sp. B2969. The sequence goes on along the minus strand of NZ_JAFNOP010000004.1, from coordinate 120,141 downwards.
GTCTAATATAAATAAAGAGTGGGCATTTGTCGTGCTTACCTGTTTTTTTGAGTTGTGTTGGATCTTTGGATTCAGTGTCGCAACCGAATTATGGCATTGGCTTATCATTATCACTTTACTTATTGTTGATTTTACGTTTTTAACAAATGCCTGCAAAACCATACCCACAGGTACTGTGTATGCAATTTTTTCAGGGGTTGGTGCAGTCGGTGCAACCATTTTTGATGTGTTATTATTTGATAAACATATTACATTGCTTCACGTGTTCTTTGTGGCTTTAATTATTATTGGTGTTATTCAACTTAAACGTACTGATAGTTAACAATAAGGATATTAGTAGGAGATAAGTATTCATGGGTTGGCTGTTAATTTTGACTGCATCGATTTTTGAAGTTGTAGGTGCAGTGGGGCTTAAGCTTTATGCAGAGAAAAAAAATATACTAAGATTAATTGCCTATTGGGGCGGTTTTTTTATCTCTTTTGTATTATTTTATTTTTCACTTCATTATCTTGAGTTAAGTATTGTTTACCCTGTTTGGGTAGGGCTTGGAACATCTGGTGCAGTATTAGCCAATATATTTTTATTTAATGAACCTAAAAATATGCAACGTTTATTTGGTTTACTTATCATCATTATTGGAGTAGTTGGATTACATATGACGATGTGATGCAATATTATCAATCTTAATCAATGCCTGTTATTGATTTCATTACTAGAACATAAACCCTACTGTTGCGATCCTACTTATCGATAAGTTGAATTATCCAATTATTTATCATATAAAAAAACTAAAACGTTCAGCATAAACTATGCTTTGATAATTCTAAATTACAATAAAATAATAGATAAAAAAACCGGAGATAAACTCCGGTTAACGCAAAGCTTTTGAATAAAACGTTAGAACGATAATGTAATAATTAAATTTCTTTAGCGTGTTGTTTTAGGTAACTTGCAACGCCGTTTGGATTAGCTTGCATACCTTGTTTACCTTTTGTCCATTGTGCAGGACAAACTTCGCCATGTTCTTCGTGGAATTGGAAAGCATCAACAATACGAATCATTTCATCAATATTGCGACCAATTGGTAAATCATTGATAGTTTCGTGACGAACAATACCCGATTTATCGATAAAGAACGACGCACGTAGAGCAACACCAGCTTCAGGATGTTCAACGCCATATGCTTGCATAATTGCATGTTTAATGTCCGCGACAATTGGGAATTTGACTTCACCAATACCACCTTTATCTTGTGGAGTATTACGCCAAGCGTTGTGAACATATTCAGAGTCCATTGAAACACCAATTACTTCAACTCCACGTTTTTTAAATTCATCTAAACGGTGATCAAAAGCAATAATTTCTGAAGGGCAAACAAAAGTGAAGTCCATTGGCCAAAAGAATACAACTGCATATTTACCTTTGATATGATCAGCTAAATTAAAATTGTTTACAATTTCGCCAGTACCTAAAACAGCTGCTGAAGTAAAATCAGGGGCTTTGCGAGTGACTAATGTCATAATTTTCTCCTTAACAAATAAAATATAAATCAAGCAACGGGAGTTATTATAGCAATTAACGCTATTTGTCCAATTCGTTATAAGCAATTGATTTCATAAGTTCAAACTATTAACTTTGTTGTTTTTGTTCGAAATTACTTATTGATTTTTTCGGCTTCCCTTTATTTTTAGTATCACGATGGCGCAATTTTACTTTTTTATTTTTTGCATCTTGTTTTTTAGTTTCACTTTTTAATCTTGCTTTTTGTGATGGCTTTTTCTTGGTTACGCGTTTAGGGGCTTTGGTTTTCGGTCTCAATTCATCAATAGTTCTTAACTTAATCGGTTCTTGAATGTAACGTTCAATTTTTTGCAATAACTCATTATCATGAGCTTCGATTAGCATTATCGCCGTGCCTTTTTTGCCAGCACGAGCCGTACGACCAATGCGGTGTAAATAGACATCCGCTGTTTTAGGGGCGTCAAAATTAATCACATGGCTAATATCATCAATGTCAATACCGCGTGCAGCGACATCAGTCGCCACTAATACATTAACGGTATTATTGCTCATTCTTTTTATTGCTTCGTTGCGTTTGGCTTGTACCATTTCACCTTCTAAGTAACAACTATTGATGCCAGCTTGATGTAACCAAGTCACCAATTCATGCACACGTTCACGTTTACGCACAAAGATAATGGTTTTTTTCAACTCGACTTGTTTTAATAAATGGATTAATAAAGCCACTTTATGCGTTAAATCATCGGCTCGATAATAAAATTGTAAGATCTTTTTGCGCTCTTTGCGTGAAGGATCGGCATTAATTTCGATTGGATCATTTAAGATACGGCTGGCAAAGTTATGCAATCCTTCACCTTCAAGCGTTGCCGAGAATAAAAGTGTTTGTTTACGCCAACGCGTCTCTGCCGAAATGGTTTCAACATCTTGTGAAAAGCCCATATCTAACATACGATCAGCTTCATCTAAAATTAACATTTCAACAGCGCGGCAATCAAAATTTTCTTCTTTGATATATTGTAATAATCGACCGGTTGTCGCTATCACAATATCTTGATTTTTGCTAAATACTTCAGCATGATTCATATAAGCCACACCGCCGGTTATTGTCGCAGTGCTCAGATGCGTTGATTGTGTTAGGCGCTTCGATTGTTCTGCAATTTGCATGGCAAGTTCACGAGTTGGTGTTAAAATTAAAATACGTGGTGGACCAGGTTTACGTCTAGGAAAATCGAGCAGATGTTGCACCGCTGGGATTAAAAAAGCCAATGTTTTGCCGGTACCTGTGGGTGCAGATCCTAAAATATCTTTACCCTCGAGTGCGGCAGGAATAGTTTGCGCCTGAATGGCTGTTGGTGTATGAATATTTTGTGCTTGCAGGTTTTCGATTAAGATCTCATCTAATCCTAAATCTAAAAAAGTTTGTGCGGTCATAATGATCTTTTTTATCTAAAATTTTGTTACACATTATAGCGGCAATCCCTATAACTACAATCAATAAAAGCGTAGCAATGCTTAATGGTTGAACGGAAAATAAATAATTTGCAGTCCATCAACATGTACCTTTAAGCGTCATCAACGCCTTACAAAACTTTACGGAAAAACACATTACAAAAAAATTCATATCATTTAGTATATTATCAAATTATTATTCGATTAGCGTAATATTGTTATTGAAGTTATTTTTTTTAACAGTATATCTTGTTGAATAATTTTAAAAAATACCCGTTATACTGCTACAAGGAATGGTAAAAATATGTTAAAATATGGTCTTAATCGGGCATCGGGCATCGGGCATCGGGCATCGGGCATCGGGCATCGGGCATCGGGCATCGGGCATCGGGCATCGGGCATCGGGCATCGTTTTTATTAGTTAATAGTGATAATAATTGTTATCAAGAGTTTCATTCTTTATACAAAAATCCATTTTCAAATTCATCTCTTTATTTATTCTATATCAATAAGCTTAATCATATCTCTTTATTCAAAGCGTTTTTAAGGCAGAGGATAGTAAAAACAGGTTTATGCACTCTATTTTTGTTGGTGTTGTTTACAGTGGTATCGATAAAGCCGGTACATGCTTTAACGACACAAACAGCACAGGTAATAAATGGTAATAGTCCTTATATCAGTTTTGATGAAGGAAAGACAACTTCAACGACGGTATTACCACTCTTATCGTTAATATTACCGAATAATCAGGCAATATCCGTTTTGGAAGATACTTCAACTTCTTTAACTCCAATAGTAATAGATAAACCATCACCAACATTTGCTGATATCAAAACCAATTTACCTTTTACTAGTTATCCATCAATGCCGTTAGCCAATGCAATAGTAGCAAATAATTATTGGCGTGATGCAGATGGGGATAAGCTTTCTACTGTCACGGGTTATTTGAAAGCAAAGTGGGAGGATGTTGAAGGTGTCGATATAACAGACAATATTAAATCGAATCCGAATAGTGAGTTAGATGCGTGTAAATCCCCCTATAAATTAACACTTAGTGCCGATGATGGCGCGTTATTGACTAACTATGGCATACCGGATATGAGTTCATTCAAGGGCGGAAGTCATAGCTATTACATTATTCCGAATGTAAAAAAAGCGTGTTATTTAAAACCTCATTTAGTTTTTGGTAAAGGAAGTCAACCAGGAGATATATATGAAAATGGCAATTATGCTGGTCCCCCTGAGCAATGGGATCCGGATAGAGGATTTAAACCGCAAAATATTAATGATGCCACAAGTAATTTTCCAACAACCGGTTCTAATAATTTCTTTTTTATTATGCAATTGGCAGGTCTAACTGCAAATGAATTTATTGCAATAAATAGTAATACAGTCAATGCTTCATCGGGTACTGGAATTTCTTTATCACTCAGTCGCGAAGGTGATTATGCTGTACGTATTACATTGAAAGGACCTGCTATAGACTCGCCAAATAAGTCGTTTTCAGTTTCAACATTTAAACTTTATAGCGATCAAAGTAAAACTAATCTAATCTACCAATTTACCATTTGGCGTTGGTACTTAGTAAAACCAAGTACTGATAATACTTTTTTTGATGATGGTCAGGCTTTTTGTCGTACTTTGGGGGGGAATTATAAACTTCCTGAAGTGTTTGATTTAACGAATGCAAACGGTAAGGATATTGTATCTGGTGAGAGATTGGCGATGGGTTTGCCTGGTCAAGGTAATGTTTATCAACGAAGAATCAGTTATTGGAATGAGCATTGGATTGGCGGGTTATTTAACGAATGGGGGATGGTAAATAATGAGTATTATACAGGCAGTAACTGGTATACCGGTGACTACGTAGTTAATCATAAAACTACGGGGGGGCTTGTATTTAATGTTCATTCTAATTATGGTGACGTTGATACCTCTTGGAGTACAACAACAAGCGCAAGAGTTGCTTGTATAACGTTTTAGAAGGTCATAAAAGGATAATGAACATTACTGAAAAATTAAAACAGAGTGAGCGTTTTGATAATATTTATTTTTATCGTGAAAGAATGTTTGTCCAGCTTTATGGTGTATCGCTTTATTTGTCGTTAAAAGAGTTAGATTTACCGTTAAATGTGCGAGTAAAACGATATAAAATGCTAGGAAATAAAGCAATTTTAAATGCGGGCATGCCATTAAAAAGTTTAATAAATTTAGATATAACTAATTTAATTGTAACCGATAGTGGCTTCAAAATTCCTAACAGTTGGTCGTTTGAACCCGTATCTTACCATGATTGGTATGAGAGAAAGCTAAAACAGTTATTATCTGAAGAAGAAAAATAGTTTGTTATATATCATGCGTAATTGATGATTTGCTAGCGATTAAGAACGTTAGCAGATCATGTAATGAGCGTGAAACAAGCAGCAGTTTAAGGAAAAGGATTAATGATAAAAATTGCCTCCAGAGAGCGTAGCGAACTGGCGCAATTTTTAGAGTGCAAAAAACATACAAAGGATTATGTATCAAAAATAGTCGATGCGATATTTAAAGAAAAATCTAATTCAAGAGTTTGAATTTAAAATGATTTATTACGGATAGATCAATCAATGCAGTTTTATATATAACAAAAATTTATATTAAATTTTAAGTAAAATGTCTAAATCCTAGGCTAATAATGTGTTTATTGTTATAACAGCCTTCATGTATATGTTATGATTAATAGGATTTTATTAAATCATACTATTACTGCTTTTAAATCGCGTTTTTAATTAATCACCTGATTGAATTATTTATGGTAGTTGATTAGTTATTCGATGATGAGCAGTATTTCTTTTATCATATTACCCTAATAGCGATGACTTAATGAAGATGACTGAATGTTTTTCCAACGATCAATATAACCGACAATTACAAAACAAAATCAATAATCTAAAAACACTTTTTAGCGATTTTGTGCTACCTGAATTGAAAGTTTATTCTTCTCCAGTAAGTCATTATCGGATGCGTGCTGAATTTAGAATATGGCATAATGGTGAAGATCTTTATCATATTATGTATGATAAAAAAACTAAGAAACGGGTTCGCATCGATAGCTTTCCTATTGCAACAAAGCTTATTAATCAAGCCATGCAAGCTGTTTTACCACTTTTACAGTACAATGAATCATTACGTCATTTACTTTTTCAAATAGACTATTTTTCCACGTTGAGTGGCCAACTATTAATTACGTTGTTATATCATAAAAAACTCGATGAAAATTGGATTGCTCAAGCAAGATTGTTAAAGCAACAATTAGCCGATCAGGGAATTAATGTCAATTTAGTGGGGCGTTCAAGTAATCAAAAAATTTCAATTGATGTTGATTATGTGGATGAAGTTTTGCCAGTGCTGGATAAAACATTTCAATATCGTCAAGTTGAAAATAGTTTTACTCAGCCTAATGCCGCAGTTAATATCAAAATGTTAGAGTGGGCAATTTCAGTGACTAAAGGTTCATCTGGCGATTTACTTGAATTTTATTGTGGTAATGGTAATTTTTCGGTTGCTTTAGCACAAAACTTTCGTAAAGTTTTAGCGACAGAAATTGCCAAAGCTTCGGTCTATTCGGCACAACATAATATTGTGGTTAATCAAATTGATAATTTAGTGATAGCCAGACTATCTGCCGAGGAGTTTACTTGCGCAATTAGAAAAGAGCGTGAATTTAATCGATTAAAAGGCATTGATCTAGACAGTTATCAGTGCCAGACCGTTTTAGTTGATCCACCACGAGGTGGATTAGACCAAGGCACTATCAATAATCTTAAAAACTACGCTACAATCATCTATATTTCATGCAATCCTTATACTTTAAAAGAAAATTTGCAACAACTTATCGCAACACATGAAATTAAACACTTAGCTATGTTTGATCAGTTCCCATATACCGATCATATAGAAATGGGCGTAGTACTACAGAAAAAATAGTTCTTTGCGTACCCAAAATGCTTTAATTTTGTTAGAATAACACATACCTTTCAACGCAAGAATCGGTGTTTGGTTAACAGAACGCGATTTTCTTTATTATTAATAAAAAAAAACCCTAGATAAACTAGGGCTGCATTAAATTGCAAGGAATGGATGAAAGGAAATAAAACAATGAAACAATAATGTCTAGCCTCATGAATCATTGTGTGCATACTATAACAGAGACAAACAAACTAATTAGTGACATAAAAATTACAATATAGTCATTAATTTGTCATGATGTCATTTGGTTTTTTCATATATCCTATTACAGCATTATGCAATTTCGATAATCAACTAAAATAATAAAGGAAATACTCAAAATGAAATTGTTAGTTGTTGAAGATGAACATAAAACAGGCGAATACTTACGCCAAGGTTTAATTGAATCTGGTTTTATTGTTGATTTAACCGATAATGGTTTAGATGGTTATCATCGTGCTATGACCGAAGATTATGACTTAATCATACTTGATGTGATGTTACCCGATATCGTTGGTTGGAAAATTGTCCAATCTTTACGTGAGGCAGGCAAAGATACACAAATTATTTTGCTTACCGCAATGGGTAGTGTTGATGATAAAGTTAAAGGTCTTAATTTAGGTGCTGATGATTACTTAGTTAAGCCTTTTTCGTTTGCTGAACTTTTGGCGAGGGTCAAATCATTATTAAGACGTAATGTTCCCCAAGTTAACAATTATCAACTTACCATTGCTGATTTGGTGATGGACTTACCTAAGCGCACAGTTACGCGAGCGGATAAAAGAATCGAATTAACTAATAAAGAATTTTTATTACTGGAGTATTTTTTACGTTATCCTGGCGAGGTTTTACCTCGATCGCTTATTGCTTCACAAGTGTGGGATATGAATTTTGATAGTGACACCAACGTGATAGATGTGGCAATTAGGCGATTACGAAATAAAATCGATGCTGGGTTTGAACCCAAATTAATACATACTGTGCGTGGAATGGGATATAAATTAGATGTATTGGATGAAGCGGATTAAAATTATCTCATTTCGTTTGCCCTTAATTGTGTGCTTACTGACATGTGGGTTACTTTATTGTTTTAGTTATCTGATCGAACGTTCATTTGAAAAATTTTCGATTCAACAAAATGTCACTGAATTGAATTCGGTAATTTCTTCTATTGAACGAGAGCTTACTTATTATTCTCCTGATGATAATCGTGATGAGTTTTTTCAAAATTTATTATTAATTTTGACAGGTCATCATCATCTGTTTGTCTATATTATTGATGATTCTGGTAAAATATTATATCGGACACGTGGTCCTAATTTAATGCTTGCTCTAAAACCAGATGAATTTGAAAAGATAGTCACTGAGCATACGACAGCAATATCCAATATGGATAAATCATCTTATCGAATCGCCGCTTCACGCGTTATGGTTGAACCACATAATCAATATACGACTATTGTAGCTGTTGGTCGTGATTTACAATTAGAATTTATTAATCGATTAAGAAATGGGCTTGGTTTACTTATTGCAATCTCATGTGTGCTTGCGCTAATTGGATCAATCATTTCGATATATTACACTCAAAAGCCGATTAATCGCTTAATTAAGAAAATTGAGCGTATTAATATGAAAAGCCTTAATTATCGAATTTCAACCTCGACTGTTCCTATCAAATACGTCAGCCTTGTACGCGCATTTAACAATATGCTTAGTCGAATGGAAGATGTTTTTCTTCGTCAGCGTAATTTTACTGCTGATATTGCGCATGAAATGCGAACACCCATTACTAACTTAACTACGCAAACTCAAATCGTGTTAAATAATGCTCGATCAACTGAAGAATACCGAGAAATTTTATATTCTAACTTAGAAGAGTATGAAAGAATGTCATTAATGATATCAGATATGCTGTTCTTAGCTCAGGCTGATAATCGTCAATTAGTGCCAAATTTAATCGATATTGACTTACATAATATGCTCAGCTTAATGTGTGAATATTTTGAACCCCTTACTGATGAAAAGAATATTGCTTTTAATCTGGAAGGTAATTGTGCACATATTCAAGGTGATAAAATGATGCTAGCTAGAGCAATAAGTAATATTTTATCCAATGCTATTCGTTATACGCCTGAAAATCAAATTATCAGAATTGTTTTAAGTCAAGTCACCGATAAACGTGTAAAGATCATCATTTCTAATCCAGGTAAGAAAATTGATAGCCGGCATTTACCTCATCTTTTTGACCGGTTTTATCGTGTAGATGAATCTCGTCATCGTAATGGAAATGATGCTTCTGGAGCGGGTATTGGATTAGCAATTGTAAAATCAATAATTGAAACGCATAAAGGCTCTATTTATGTCGAGTCTGATGAACAATCTACACGGTTTATTATCAATTTACCCACTGCTATGTGACATTAAAGTCGCTAATTAGTAAATTTGCGGCTGCGTAAGCCGCTTTATCTCTTAACTCTTTGGGAACCAGTTGGTTGCTGGCTACTTCATCAAGTGCTTGCATAACAGCACTTAGCGCATCTTCAATGTAACCAAGTTCATTACTGCCAATTTGTGCATATTTTTCACGAATTAATTCACAATAATTATTCATTAATTTTATCCCTTTTTAGTTAAGCAATGATGGATTGACTCATTTATAACAAATCAGTCAATTTTTGGTAAACGTGCTGTGCAGTGATTGTTTTCATGCTTTTTTCTGGCGAAATAATACTGTATTGATTTTTGCCATAACCACCAATTAACTTAGGATCAGTTTGACCAAATAGCGTAATATTTGGTCTATCTAATGCTGCTGTTAGATGACTCAATCCGGTATCAACCGAAACAACCGCTTTAGCACCTGCAATAATGGTCGCAATATCATTTAATGAGAGTTTTGGTAACACTTCAACATGGTTAAAACCTTGCGCAAGGCGAATTGCTCGTTGTTGTTCATGTGGTGCCCCCCAGGGTAATTTAATTTTTAAACCTGTTGGCTCAATTTGTTTGATTAATTCTCGCCATTGCTCCTCACTCCAATGTTTTTCATCCCGCGTTGTAGAATGTAAAAAAATAAGGTATTGTCCTACATCACTCGGTAAAGTACTTAGAAAGTGGCGAGCAATAGCATAATCGCCAGTGAGGGTTGGAGTAGGGTAATTTAGACTTTGGGCAAATAACATTCTAACACGTTCAATTGCATGCATTTGCTTGGGTATGTGGTGCTTTATATCGTAAAACCAACTCGCTATGGGCTCTTTGATGCTTTGACGGTCTAAGCCATGTTTAATGCCTTTAGCCTTGCGTGTAATCAAAAACGCACTTTTAATAAGCCCTTGTGCATCGATAATTGCATCATATTGCTTCTGTTGAAGTTGCTCAATAAAAGCGTGACGTTCTTGCCGTATTGGTTTTGCAAACCAATTTTTGCGCCAACGTCGGATTGCCACTGGTATAACTGTATCTACCGCAAAATGCCAACTGGGAATTTGGGCAAAGTTCTCTTCTACCACCCAGTCAAAAGTAACATCAGTTAAGCAATTTGCTGCATCAGTTAGTGCAGGTAGTGTGTGCAGCACATCTCCCATCGAAGAGGTTTTAACAACAAGTACACGCATGGCTAGTTACTCTTTTTCACAACGTACGATGAGATTCATTAACGTTTCGAACACTTGAGCGGGTTTTATATCGATCAAACTTTGGTGATACCCTTGATCGCCATCGCCTTTACGTACTTTGTGATATCCGGTGATTAATCGAATAATTTCTGCTCTGTTGGATAAAGGTGGCGTAAAATCAGGACTACTTGGCCCATAAAGCGCCACTAAAGGCCGATCTAATGCGGCAGCAACATGCATTAAACCAGAATCATTAGTAACGATTGCTTTACACCCTGCAATTAAATTAATTGCTTGCTCAAGCTGTGTTTCGCCAGCAAGATTAATACATTGATCGCTATGCGTCATTTTGGCCATAATTTGATTTCCAACTTCCCGATCGTTGGCCGAACCAAATATTAAAATTTTAGCATGTTGGCTTACAATCATATCGGCTAGTGCTGCATAATGGTAATCGGGCCATCGTTTAGCCGGTCCAAATTCAGCGCCGGGACAAAAACCAATTAAAGGTTCATCGTTTGCAATATTGAACAGGGTTAAAGTATTGGTTATATCCTCTTGGCTAACCTCTAATTTTGGCCACAATAATGGTTTAGGCAGATCTTGTGCTGAATGAATTTGTTGTTTAGGATAAGCAAGTGCAACATAACGTTCGACCATTTGTGGAAACGCTGGTTTATCTAATTTGCGCAAGTCATTTAATAATCCATAACGCATTTCACCTTTCCAACCTGTTCGTTTAGGAATTTTGGCGAAAAAAGGAATTAATGCTGATTTAAGCGAATTAGGCAAAATAAAAGCTTGTTCATAATTGTTATTACGTAGCTCTTTACCTAAATGATAACGTTGCATAAGATTAAATTCACCATGACCTAAAGGCATTGCAATCGATTGATTTACTTCCGGCATTTTATTCAGTAATGCTCGACACCAAGCGGGTGCCATGACATCGATTTCAACGCTAGGATCAAGTTGTTTTAAAGTTCGATATAGGCTTTGTGACATCATCATATCACCCACCCAAGACGGGCCAATTATCAACGTTTTCATTTGACTTCCTTTATTGCTCATTAAGCCATTGCATATATTCAGTTGTCCCTTCACTTACTGTTTTAAAATCAATTGGACAACCCGTTTTTCTAAACTTAGTTAAATCTGCTTGTGTAAAACGTTGATAACGTCCTTTTAGGTGATCAGGAAATGGAATGTAATCAATTTCCTCTTTTTTGTGATAACTTAATACCGCATCTGCGACAGCTTGGAATGACTCGGCACGGCCTGTACCACAATTGTAAATCCCAGAGATATTATTTTTCCAAAACCATAAATTGACATCAACTACATCGCCAACATAAATAAAGTCGCGTTTAAAATTATCACTGCCAGCAAATAATTTCGGTTTTTCACCTTTATGGATTTGTTCGTTCAAGTGAAAGGCAACGCTAGCCATACTGCCTTTATGATTTTCGCGTGGTCCGTAAACATTAAAATAGCGAAAACCACACACTTGTGAAGTTGCATCAGGTAGGATTTTTCTTACATATTGATCAAAAAGAAACTTAGAATATCCATAGACGTTTAACGGTTTTTCATAACAGCGATCTTCAATAAAGTTATCACTACGTCCACCATAAGTTGCCGCAGATGATGCATATAAAAAAGGAATATTGAAATCTAAACAGTAATGTAACAAATCTTTCGAATAATCATAGTTGTTTTCCATCATAAACTTGCCATCCCATTCTGTTGTTGATGAACAAGCACCTTGATGGAAGATGGTTTCAATATTGAGCAGTTCTCCCGCAATGATTGCTGAAATGAATTCATCTTTATCCATATAGTCAGCAATATCTAAATCGACTAAATTTGCGAATTTAGTTCCATCGGTTAAATCGTCGACAACTAAAATATCTTGATATCCTTGATTATTTAATCCTTTAACAATATTGCTTCCTATAAACCCAGCGCCACCCGTTACTACGATCATAATCATTTTCCTTAACTAATCTATTTAATCTACTTATGATACCGATTTATGCAAAAATTTTCGAGTAATCATTTAAGTTAAAGTCATCATTGAGCATTAGTAACTAAATTGTACAGAACAATTGACCACTTAACTAACTAAATGGGGTAATTTATACTCGATATTAGAAATATCAAGTATTTCTACTTGTTTTGCTGATCATTAAGTACTAGCAAAGCGGTAATTTGATTTGTTCTATAGTGTTTTGTCAGTGCTATGACGGCATTAGTATATTGGTTATTATTGATAATGCAGTCAGTTAATATGCCACTTTAAACGTATTTATGGCGTAAATCAGAGATAACTGTCGAGCCATTTTCAAATAACATCATAATTAATAATACCAACAAAAGAATTTGTTGTATCAATAATTGTTACAGCTCTAATCCCAGCTTTTGTCAAAGCAAACATTGCCTGCCTATAAAAGCGTTGTATTATTTTTAATATCTATTTTTTATGAATGTCGATTCAGCAACTGTTTAAGCGTTGTTAACCAAACTTGTTCAACGTTGCCACCAAAATGATAACAAGTAGAATGTTTTTGCGTAAATTTTTTAGTTTTTTGACTATCATTGCTAAAGCCTTTAATTAAGGCTAATTGTCGTGCAATCTTGATTGTTTGTGTAAAATTTATAGAGTACGCTTGTTGGCTAATTAACTGCTGATTAGATGAGTCGAAGTAAAAGAACAAATTGAAATTTCGAAAGCAATACCAATTGTTGTTAGGCAGTGCGGACAGAACCTTTATTAATTGTAAAGGCATAATGATACTTATTTTAGAAGATGAATATAGCCTGATAGAAGGCTATATTTTATCTATCACTCAATCGTCATTGTTTAATTTTGCACTTATCAAAATGTATCTAGCTAAACTCAGATAAGGTTCAGTTTGGCAATACTGTTTTTCTAACTCAAGTAATTGATCAAAATGACTTTCAGCTTTGGATTTATTGTTTAAGTAATCATGAAAAACTCGAATTCCTGTTTTATTGGTAATAACAAAGCCAAGGTGAGTTAACCAAGTGTAGACATCATGAGGTTTTCTTGGATAATCGGGTGAAAGCGTCTTTTTTTTACGTTTACGAAGACCTGATTGGGTGTAGCCAAAATTGCCTAGAGTGACAGTTTTAAATAGTAATGCATCAAGGTTATAGAACATCAAAGATAGATAACCCTCAGGTTTTAAGTATTTTTTTAAAGATGCGATGACCTCAACAGGCTCTGCCACCCATTCTAAAACAGCATGACAAATGACGAGATCAAATTGTTCATGAACATAATTACTGAGCTGTTGAATTGAGCTATGGATGAAATTCAACGTAAGGTTTTCAGTTTGGGCTTTTTGTTTGGCTAAAGCTAACATGTGCTCAGAAATATCACAAAGCGTGACTTGGTGTCCCATTTGGGCTAATCGACAAGCAATTTGCCCTTGTCCACCACCTGCATCAAGAATTCTTAATGATTGATTGGCAGGGTAACATGTTAAGATTTTAACTAGCTCTTGCCAAACAATCGCTTCACGAATTTTTCCTTTTGTTGTGCCATAAATGTTTTGTGCAAACTTATCGCTGATATCATCAAAGTTACGGTCTTGTTTAGTCATAAATTATTTTTGATTATCTTGTTGCTTGGCTTGCATATTGATTTGTTCGATTTTGTCACTCATTAATTGGTGGCACTGTTCCATTAAAGTACGAGCATCCTCTTTTCGTAGGTTTTTCGTTTCGATCGGTGCGAGCATCTCAACAATCACATGACCGTTGTTTAATCGATTTAATTTAATCGAATTGGTATCAGAAACACAAATAGGCACAATCGGCACACCGGCGGCAATCGCAGCTTTGAATGCACCGGTTTTAAATGGCAGTAAGCCACGACCTTGACTACGGGTACCTTCAGGAAACATCCAAATTGAGATGCCTTGTTTTTTTATTTCATCAACAACTAATGCAATCGTATCATGCGCTTTAGATTTATTATTGCGATCAATTAGAATATTACCGGTGAGATAATAGAGCTGACCAAAAAAAGGAATCCAAGCAAGACTCTTTTTACCAACTGTAACTGTTTTAGGTTGAAAAATATCGGCAGCAACAATCATATCAAAATTATTTTGGTGGTTGGCGATATAGACGCAACTACCTATTTTTTCGATATCAGGATATTTACGTGTATCAATTTTTAGCCCTAAGATTGGTTTAAAAAAGAAGCTAAAAAGATGAGCGAATCGAGCAATATTTTTTGGATTACGTGGATTAAATAGACAAAAAACTATGCCTAAGACACAAACAATAATCCCTATAACTATTACACTAATTAAGCGAAAAAGAAAAACCATAATTTACCTCATAAGTTTAATGCGCGTATTATATACTTAATCTAGGCTAATATACAGTTAGCTTGTCTGTTTCACACATTAAGGGTATTTATGCAAAAATCGACAATTATTTGGGACAATAATACAGCAATTTCTGGTTATTTTGATGATGTATATTTCAATACTGATGGTGCGGTTGCTGAAACAACATATGTATTTATTGAAGGCAATGAGCTTAATTTGCGATTTTTACAACACAATCATCACACATTTATTGTCGGTGAAACCGGTTTTGGTTCAGGACTGAGTTTTTTAGTTTTATGGCATCATTTTTTACAATTCAAAAAGCACAACCCCGATCACCCACTAAAAAAATTGCAATTTTTTAGTGTCGAAAAATATCCATTATCGATGGATGAAATGAAAAAAATACACAATAGTGTCATTGCAAAAGATCATCCTTTAGCGCCATTAGCAAAAAAATTGCGCGAGCATTTGAATCAATCCACGATATTAAGTCAAGATGTCAATTTATCGGTTTGTTATGATGATGTTGCACAATTTGCAACATTTTTAACTAAACAACATATTTTGATTGATGCATGGTTTTTTGATGGTTTTTCACCGGCTAAAAATCCCGACATGTGGTCTGAATCCTTGTTTAAGGCTTGCTATAAGCTAACTCGTTCAGGTGGACGTTTTGCAACGTTTACCGCAGGGGGTTTTGTGCGCCGTAATTTACTGAGTGCTGGCTTTGTTGTTAATAAGCAAAAAGGATTTGGGGTAAAGCGAGAAATGCTAATTGGCTATAAATGATAAGTTATGCTAAGTAGATAAAATTGTCATAATCATTTATTATCAATCATCTTGTAATTAATAAGATAAGTCAATACGGTAACAATAATTCAACAATTTACTAAAATTTATAAACTCATTGATATAATATCTTGAAATATAACAATAGATTATTTTTTAATAACATAAGGAAAGTACAACTTAAGTTGAACAGGAGAAAACATGAAAACTTTTAAACTATTACCACTGGCGTTAATAGGCGCTATGGCTTTAGCTGGTTGTGAAGAAAAAAATGAAGAATATTTTCTAAAAAATATTGATGCAGCAACCGAAAAACTTGAACAATGCACCCAAGATTTTAAAAAAGCTTTTATGGCAAAAGATGAAAATGCTGCTGAAAAAGTCAGTAATAATCCAGAGTGTTTGGCGGCAGAAAGTGCTATTAAGAAAGACAAACAATTAAAAGATGAACAAGAGAAACAGCGTAAAGAAGCTGAGCAAAAACAAGCCATTGATTCCGCAATGGCAGATATTCAAAAACAAGTTAATGGCTTGGCATGGACTGACGTTATTGATGAGTATTTAAAGATTGATGAATGTAAAAAAGCTTTATTTTCAAGTACAAGCGGTAATCCTAAATGTGTTGCATGGGAAACTATTTTTAAAGAAAAAGTTGATGAAGGTAAAAAAGAGTTAAAACAATTATCCTTTGATCAACTTAAAACTAAAATGACATCATTATGTAAGTTAGATAAACGAACTATTTCTAATTGTAGTATCGCGCAAGAAGCATTACAAGAAAAAGCAACTGAAGAATTAGCTAACGACGATCTGCAAACAATTAAAGCTAAAGAGCCCATTTATTGTGCTGACGATTTAAAACTTTTAGCGGTGTGTAGAGTTGCTTGGAATAACGCTTGGCAAAATCAACATAACAAGCTTGTTAAGTTTTATACTCAAAACAATACAGAATTTGTGACTACTTATAATGCTTGCATCGATAAACTAGAACAAGTTAAGGCTGAAAATTCAGATTTTTTAAAAGGAATTCAATTAGAAGAAACAATTAGACAAACCTATCCATGCCGTCAAGTAAAAGATGCTTACATCGAAAGAGGTATTGGATATGCGCCTTTCGAAGACGGAAAATTAGAACAATAATCGCCTTAATGACCCCCTGCTTAGCATGGGGTCTGCTCGCTTTTACTCATTAGCAACATTGCAGTAAAATACAATCAATCCACGCTTTCATAAACACTGACTTTCGCTTATTAATTAATAGTATTATTAACTTAACACTATTTTTATTATTTAATTCTAAAATTCGAACTGATAAATGAGATCGAGTGCTTGAGCAAGTCCTGATGTAGCCTCTAAGTAGAGACTTGGCATTAATCTATAACGTAAAGTAAAAGTGGCTAGCGAATCAAAAATACCGACACCATATTTAAGCTGTAAGTTAGGTAAAATATAGCCACTTACAACTACTTTAGAGCTATTGCCTGCCCCTTGTGTATCTAAAGTCAAATTTTTGATGCCAAAAACATTCCCTATATCACCAATATATTTCCCTGTTTTCGATGTACCAATCCCCACTAATAGCGCTGTCATCATATCGTTGTCACTTTGATCAGTACTGTCAAGCCCTTGACCTCGCACTAAGTATGACAAAGCTTCTTGCTGTGACATTGCCGGATCTGAAAACACTTCGATTTTCGGATCTTCTGACGAGCCAGTAACACGAATGCCAGCCGTAATTTTATTATTGTCCATTGAATCCGGATTACGGATGGCTTCAACATCAAGCATAGCGTGGTCGGTTGGTCCAGAAAAGGTAATGACACCTTTTCGAATGATTAAATCTTGCCCATAAGCATGGAATCGACCGTTTGGAATATGAATTTCACCGTGCAAATCCAATCCTTTATTTGTTTGAGTAGCGATTAAATTACCTTTTAATGAAGCATTTAGACCAAAGGCATCAACGGTAACATCATCACCAATTTCGATATCTAGGTGACTATTGATTTTCATTCCAAATTTTTGTGGCTCGATCTGATGACGATTTTTATCCAGCATGACCTCGTCAGACGATACATCCACGCTCGATGGTGGCAGTGAATCAACGGTAATTTTACCTTTTGGGATACTGACTTTACCTAATAACGTTAATTCATCTTGAGAGGCATTAATTTTAATATCAGGCACAACATTCATCACAATCATTGGTGGCACTGTGACTTGCATTGCTGCGCCATTGACAGTGATTTCAGCTTGCCATTTATTTAAATTCAGCCAACTAGCATGACCATTAATATTGATATTACCGGCTTGTGTCGTTAAAATTCCTTTTAATGTTGATGATTTACCATTTAATTTTATATCTACCATAGCGGAATTAATATCAACAGGCAGCTGGTTAGATTTGATTTCACTTTGTTTTAGGTTAATGTCACCCGTTAAAGACGGATCGATAAGCGAACCGGAAAATTTTACGGCACCATTAATTGCGCCTTTAGCATATTCATTTTTATCCAATAATGGGTTGAGTATAGCTAATGCCAAATTATCAATAATTAATTGGCCACCTAGTTTTTTCTGATTAATTGGATCATCAATTATCAAATTACCTCTTACTTTACCTAGTTGCTTTAAACTAAAACGCCAATCTAATTTTGCTTGTTGTTCATTAAATTCAGCATTAATGTTAAATAAATCAAAAGGGATGGGTAAAGTTTGACTACCTATATTTTGCTGTACATAAACTTTATTACTATTTATGTTGGCTTTGATGGATGGAATTTTGTTATTGTCATTGAATTTTATATCGACTCTTCCATCTAAACTTCCGGTAATTTTAGTATCCCCTTCATTGGGTATCGGTAATTTAGCCAAATCAATGTCTTTAAGGGAAATTGTGCTTGAGCTATTGGCTGATATTGATAATGGTTTGTCTAAACATAGGTTAGAATAATTATTACGCCAACAATGCGCCCCGATTGTTGGGATCTGATTGGTGACATCATAAGATAATGATATCGGTTTGGTTAACTGCCAGTGGTTATTATTATCTAAATTTAACAGTGCATTAGCAATATTTCCTGTCCATTTAGTATGATCTTTATCAATTTGACCTGTTAAGGTTGTCTTTAACGATGCTGGAAGTCCATCAAGCGCCAGCGTTAATGTATGTTTCTTTTCGTTACCTGTCAGTTCGATATTGGCTTTTTTTATTGTTTCGCTTGCTAATTGGATATTATCACCAATTAGTTTCAGTTGACCACTTAACTGATTTTGATATTGAATTTTTCCGGCTAAGTTTGCCTTAGCAATGGACATATTGCCTAAACTTAATGCAGTGACAGTCAAATTCGAGTCAACAATGGGATTTGCACTTGTTCCATTCATTCTGATATTACCAACAATTGCCCCTTGTATATCATCGAACAGTAATCCTAACGACGCTAAATTCAGTTTGGCATTTAAATTCGCTTTTTGGGTTGAACCATCAACACTAATTTGATTTTTCCCCCACATAATAGCGAGATTATTTGCCGATAAAGACTGATTCGAATCAACAAACATATTACCATTAGCTGCAAAATCAGCTTGTTTTATTTTACCTTTGAGTTGTAGATCGGTAATATTCACTTGCCAATTATCACCTTCTAAGCTTCCACTTGTTTTAAGTTGACCATTTAATAAAATCGGATAATCAGGGAGTTCTTTGGTAATGTCGACATGATCAAGCTTAATATTAGTATCCCATTGCAACGCTTTTAGCCAACTAATGTGACCAGCAAGGTCTATGTTGCCTTGCGGTAATTTAATTCTGCTATGATCTAAAGTTGCATCTTGATTTGTACCTTTACCGGCCACATCGAATGTGGTTGCGGGAATATTTTCGCCGGCTACCGATCCTTTTGCTGTTAAATCATACTGCTGAACGTTACCGCCCAGCGTTAAATTAAAATCGTTAAGTTGATATTGGGCTGTCCCTTCAATTGGCCATTGAATGTGTTTACCATTAAGTTTGGTCATTACTGGTAAATATTTTTCGATAAAATTGATATGGCCATCAAGATCAAATTGGTTTAGCCCATCTAAGCGAGTGTGAGTGTATAATTCACCCAGTAATTTTCCAGAAAATTGACCATTAAAATGATTTTGCTCGGTATCAGCTTTGACTAAGGCAACAATTGGCCAATCATTACCGAGAGTAATTTCACCCGATACTAAGGCGTGACCATTAGCATAAGGGGTTTTAATCTCTGTATCCACTTTTTTTACAACAATGTGATTGTTTACCATATCGGTATTTATTGTGACCTGATTGAAGTGATAATCTTCACCTCCAATATGTAACAACCAATCATTTCCAGATAAACTCGTTACATTAATATCTAAAGGAATACTAACTTGAGGTAATGAACTTATTAGCGGTTGATTAAATAATTGATTAATCTGTTCATTAATAGCTAAACTGGTTTCATTTTTTTGCGCTGGCATCGGGGTTGAAGGTGTATCAGCAAATATCGCATAAAGTCCCATTGCAGTAGTAGGGTAAACATAAATTTTTTCATTGACCCACGTTGCTTTACCATTAAAGCTTGATAGACCAAATTGCATATCATCAACACTCACTTTGACATTATTGAGTTGAGTGGATTGTAATTTGATAGGTAAGGGGGTTTTTATTGTAAAACGCGAGGTATTATCAACCACTTCATCAGGTGAGCTTTCAATTTCTTGCGTATTAACATTAACATTGACTCCATCAGCATTAAAATGTTTTAAACACACTACTGTTTGAATCAGGCATGAACCTGAAAGTTCAAGTGATGCATCATCAACTGACACATTAACACCAGTCAAATTAAGAGAAAGCCCTTTGATATGTAAATTATGAAAAGTGCCGTCTACCTGTTCGATTTTTAATTCAGGCAAAAATTTATTTAGCGCAAACATTGTCAATTTTACACCTAAACTGGTGTAAATCATGACAATGACAAATGTTATCAAGAAGATAAAAATAGACAATATGACAACACTACGCTTTTTCCATTTATGTCGGTTATGCGAGGCTTTAGATTGATTCGAATTAATAGAATTTTCTGCCATATTATAATTCACTTCCTAGACCAATATAGAGATGAATAGAGCCTTTATCTTTCCTATTTAATGGGGTGGCTAAATCTAATTTTATCGGACCAACAGGAGATGCCCATCTTACGCCAACACCTGTACCTGTATAGAATTTTGCTTTATCAACTTTATCGATTGCTTCACCCGTATCCACAAATACAGCTCCCCACCATGCACCTGTTACATTATATTGATATTCACCTGAGCCGGTGATCAACTTTGAGGCGCCTTTTAACTTGCCTTTTTTATCTTCAGGGGAAATAGATTGATATTTATAGCCACGAATACTACGATCACCACCAGCAAAGAATCTAAACGATGGCGGTACTCTATCAAAATTACTCGCTTGAATAATACCAAAATTACCTCGAGCAATAAATCGATGTGTTTTTTGCAATGACCGGATCCAAGTTTGTTGCGCTTGAAAGCGTACTAAATTGATATCTGAACCCAATGCATCTGCCGCCGCTTCAACTGAATACCGTTGTGAATCGCCCCACATGGCTAATAAATTACCATCACTACGAATTCGCGATAAACTCACAGAAGGATAGTATAAAAAGGTTTTATAACTTGAATCACCTTGGGTAAAGTTATCTCGCAACATGTTCAAACCTAAAGCCGTTTGCCAACCCTCAAAATGATCCCAATTTCGTAGTACCCCAAAGGTATAAGAGCGCGAGTAGGTATCATTATTATCAATTTTTTTGTAACCACCTTGGATCGTGTAATATTGTTCTAATGGAGATTTTTTTAAGGGAATTTTATAACTCATGGATATTGTTTGTTCTGGTGACGATAACGAAAGATTGCTTTGAAAACTTTGCCCACGACTATTTATCCACGGCTTATTCCAACCAATTTTTCCATGAACGCCATTATCGGTTGAATAACCCAGTCCTAAGTCCATATTATTCTTTTTACGAGGTGACGTTGCGACAACGATCGGGAGTTCTTTATTTGCTGTTAAGTGAGGAAAATCGGGGGTCACAACAACTGAATTGAACCAGTTAGTTGAACTTAAACGCCGATTCAATAACGATAATTGCTCGGCAGTATACCTATCACCTTCTTTAAATGGCACTATGTTAGCTAGATAATCGTTGCGAATTTTGGCATCGGGAAAGCTAACTTTACCAAATTTGTAACGTTGACCCGTATCAAAATCAATATTCCAAAAAGCTTGATGTTCATAATTTGAGACGGCTAATTGGTGTTTAGTCATATTGGCATCAAAATACCCCTTGTCGAGCGACAAATTGAGTAATGCTTTTTTGAATGACTCATAGATACCATGATTGAGCACATCGCCAATTTTGGGCAGATTATTGTTAAGTAACGCTTTAAAATCCTCATCATGTTGACCTTCACCCGTGATATTAATATTGAGTTGTTCAACAATGACGGGTTCACCTGGTGTAATTTTTACTTTTAAGACTTTAGGATCTTGTTCGTCATAGTCAAAAGTAGGGGAATAGTAACCTAAAGCGCGTAGCGCTTTTTGAACTTCACTTTCAAAATAACGTTTAAAATTGGGCGTATTATTAATTTTATTGGACTCAATTAACGAAATACGCGCATCGACATTATCAGCCAGTTCTCCTGATAACCCTTTAATGGATAATTTCATATCAGCATAACTAGACGCTGTGGTTATCATCAAAACTAGACATAATGAACGGGAAAATCGTGACACGTATACCTCGATAAGATTGATTATTTTAAATACTATCTATATTAGGTTAATTTTTCGAATTCGTTTGGATGACAAATTTATCATATTAAGCTTATCATCGTCTATGATAAGCTAAGTAAAAAAGCATTAAATTATCGACTAGAAGTGCTTTGCTGGTTAGTAATGATTTATCTATTGTTGCGTTGTTTAACTACATTGATAATCTATTCGCATTTGAAATGGCAAAACTCAGCCGTGTAGTTGCGTGAATTAAGCAACTTGACCTACTTTAAATCAAGTTAGAGTACGACTTTTTTTCTGGTCATTCTCGTTTTGCTATTGAGATGACAAAATGTCGAGATAAAAGATATATTTTCAATATAAAATGTAATAAGGTTGTTAGTATAAGCCTTATTATCTGTTGCAGAGAGAAATCGGTTTTTTAAATTGCCAATAATAATGATGTGAGGTGATGATCTTAATAAAATTGATCGATACTTGATGAAATTGATAACCGGCAATATTTGATCTCCAGTGAGCTTGCTGGTTCATGCCGGTCAACTCAAATTATGGGACTATCTTAATTTATCGATTGAAAATGTAAGCTAGTTTGGGACATATTTTAGCTCTACCCATTATTGATGTTAATAAACTATTGATTAAGATTCAATTAATGTGACCTGCCCAATATAAGGTAAATGGCGATAATGCTGTGCATAATCTATACCATAACCAACGACAAACTCATCAGGTATAGAAAATCCAATATATTTAACCGGCACCGATACTTCACGACGAGAAGGTTTATCAAGCAAAGTACAAATTTCAATACTGCGGGGATGACGCAATTTTAATATTGCCATAACTTTACTTAAGGTATTGCCTGTATCAATAATATCTTCAACAATTAAAACATCTTTATCACGTATATCCTCATCAAGGTCTTTTAATATCTTAACATCTCGGTTACTTACTACAGCATTGCCGTAACTTGATGCTGTCATAAAATCAACTTCGTGTCCAACAGTGATGGCACGACTTAGATCCGCCATAAAGATGAATGATCCCCGCAAAAGACCGACTAAAATGAGTTCATTTTGGCTATTTTGATAGTCTTTACTGATTTGTTGTCCAAGTTCAAAAACGCGTTTTTGGATATCTTGTGCAGATATCATCATTTCTAAGGTATGCTTTTTCATGAATAGTGCTCGAATTAATTTTCTAAAAATATCGTTTTAGATTCTAACAATATTCCTCGATAAAAAGAACAACTAACCACATTTTTTATTGAAAGTTTAGAATAAATATAAGATTAGCTGATATGAGGATTAGATATTTTCATTTAATGATAATAAACCGAAGCTTTATATTTTTGCTACTGTGCAATTTTGGCTATTGTATATTGTGAGAATTTTGTATGGGTATTTTATCTGTTTGGGTAAAAGATTTACTCTAAACCCTTTAAAAACTTTGTAAAAAAATGAAATAATAGTGTTTTGACCAACTACTCATTTAATTAATCATATGAGTGAGGATAATTGCTTTGTAGGCTGAGTATATTAAAAATTTATTGGATAGTACGCAATAACGTTAATTTGCTTAGTATCAATAAAACTCAAATCGGCAAAATTTGATTCCATTTTGATGCAAATCGATTAATATTTTTTTATTTTTTGCACTTTTTTAAGTTTAGCAAAATCTATTTATTCAACTAACAACAACATCTATCCTTGTTCAGCATTATTTAGACGTGATTGCTTTAATAATTTTTTCTGTAAGCGTCGTTTTTTAAAAAAATTGCTCAATATTGCACTACATTCATCCATTAAAACTCCGCCTGTGACTTCGGCGTAGTGATTAAGACCTTGATAATTGAGGATATCAATAAACGATCCCGCCGCACCCGTTTTTAAATCATTTGCTCCATATACGACACGTTTTATACGACTATGAATGATGGCGCCTGCACACATAATACAGGGTTCCAAGGTGACATAAAGGGTGGTATTAATCAAACGATAGTTATTTAATAAAAGTCCTGCTTGCTCTATTGCCATAATTTCAGCATGCGCAGTCGGATTATTTTTAATAATGGAATGATTAAAGCCTTCGCCAATTATTTGATTATTTTCATCAATGATTACTGCGCCGACGGGGATTTCTCCAATAGATTCGGCGCGTTTGGCAAGCATTAATGCATGTTGCATCCAATATTCATCAGACATAGCAATACAATTACAAATCATTCAAATTTAATACATCTCGCATGTCATATAAACCGACAGGCTGTTTAGCAAGCCATAATGCAGCACGCACCGCTCCGTTAGCAAAAGTCATACGGCTAGAAGCTTTGTGGCTTATTTCAACACGTTCACCAATGTCGGCAAAAATAGCTGTGTGTTCGCCAACGATATCACCTGCGCGAATAGTAGCAAAGCCAATAGCACCTTTAGGCCGTTCACCAGTATGACCTTCACGACAATAAACAGCGCGATCTTTCAAATGACAACCTAGTGCATCAGCAATTGCTTCACCCATGGCAAGTGCTGTACCAGATGGTGCATCAACTTTGTGACGATGATGTGCTTCAATGATTTCGATATCGGTATAATCGCCCATAATTTTAGTGGCTTTTTCCAGTAGTTTTAAAACAAGGTTAACACCAACACTAAAATTAGCGGCAAATACAATAGCAATTTTTTTTGCTGCATCGGCAATGGCTTGTTTACCCGCTTCATCAAATCCAGTGGTACCAATTATCATCATTTTACTGTGTGCTACACAAAAAGCTAAGTGGGATAAAGTACCTTCAGGACGCGTAAAATCAATTAATACATCAAATTTGTCTTTCGCTTGTTCTAAATTGTCGGTGACTTTTATGTTACAAACCCCGATTCCTGCAAGCTCTCCCGCATCACTACCAACTAATGAAGAGCCCTTTCGCTCAAAAGCCGCACCTAAGGTAACTCCGTCAATTTGCGAAACAGCTTGGATGAGCTGTCGTCCCATCTTGCCACCAGCGCCTGCGATTGCAATACGAATCATACTTGTTGACATATAACTATCCTTAACTTTTTTTTAGATTTAGATAAATAAATATTATAGCGGAAAATAAAAAAGTTATACATAATTCAAAATTATATACTTTTTAAAGTTGTTTTTAAGAAAACGTGATAGGAGGCAATGATGAGATGTCCATGGTATTTTGGCTGGAACATAGTTATTGCAGCTGCACTTTTAACGCTGCTATCAAGTGGACTGAGAATGAGTATGGGGGTGTTTTTTCTACCTATCGCAAATGATCTGGGTTTTAGTCGTAGTATCCTTTCAGGCATTATTGCTATTGGTATGTTGTTTTCGGGTATTGCCATGCCGATAGCCGGCTACTTAGTGGGGAAATATGGTACGCGCTTTGTGTTGTTACTTGGTGCGGTGATGATTATTCTCTCAACAATATGGTCAGCAATGTCTCGTGATTATTGGAACTTTCTTTTTTCGTTTGGTATTGCTTTGTCATTTGGTACTTCATTTGTTGGTGCGGTCAGTTTTACGCCTATTGTGGCGAAATGGTTTCATAAGCGAAGAGGGTTTGCACTATTTATTGTATCAACAGGCAGTATGGCGGGCATTGCCGTGATGCTACCTGTATTTGCCTTTTTTATTCCGTTATATGGTTGGCAAAATACATTAGTGGCGTTTTCAGTATTTTTTACGATTCTAGCTATGCCCATTGCACTGTTTATTATGAAAGATAATCACGCCGCTATCGACCAGAGAGAACAAGCGGCAGTGCAAACTCAACCGGTTGATATCAAACTTATTGATGTCTTAAAAACACGTCCTTTTTGGCAACTTAGTTTTGGGCTTTTTACTTGTGGATTTAGTATGAATTTATTAGGTACGCATGGCGTCCCAATGTTGGTTGATCATGGGTTTGATTCGGTAACCAGTTCTACAGGAATTGGCTTGATAGGTTTAGTTGCCATTTTTAGTACTTTAGTGCTGGGTTATATATCTGATATTGTGCAACGTAAAAACATTTTGATGCTTGTTTATTTGGTTCGCGCAATCGGTTTTATTGCGTTGGTATTAGCATCGACCAAATGGCAGCTTTTTACTATCGCGGCTGTTGGTGGATTAGTTTGGGCGGGCGCATTATCTACATCGGGCGCAATAACTGCCGATATTTATGGTGTAAAAATTGTGGGATTACTTTCTGGATTAACTTACTTAGGTCATCAAATCGGTGCCATGATAGGTTCATGGTTGGGTGGTTGGGCATATGATAATTTACATACCCATCTAGTCGCTTTTGGTGCAGCGAGCATCTTATTACTTATGGCTGCATTAAGTTCCTATTTTCTACCTAAAAACTTAAAATAGATCGGACAGATTGATAAGTAAAAATGGACGCGATCAAGCGTCCATGTTTTTTATAATACTTTTAATAACTCGACATCAAAAATAAGTGCACTATACGGTGGAATTGATGCACCTGCACCATGTGCGCCATAAGCTAACTCTTGTGGAATGTATAATCGCCATTTTGAACCTTCTGGCATTAATTGTAATGCTTCAACCCAGCCAGGAATCACGCCATTAACTGGGAATTCAGCAGGTTGTCCACGTTCAACTGAACTATCAAACACAGTTCCATCAATTAATTGTCCTGTGTAATGTACTTGTACGCGATCGGTTGCTTTAGGTAAAGCGCCATTACCTTCGGTAATAATTTGATACTGTAAACCTGACTCAGTCGACTTTATACCTTCTTTTTTTAGATTTTGTGCCAGAAACTCTTTACCTGCTTGTGCAATCTTTTCTGCTTGTTTAGCCTTTTCTTGAGTGGCTTGTTCATGAATTTGACGAAGCGCATCATGTAGTTCTTGCAATGGTAATGCGGGTTGATTACCAGATAGCACATCTTCCATCGCCAATTTTAACGCATTAAGTTCTAAATTTTTTAATCCTGACTCTTTTAATTGTTGTCCAATTTGTAATCCAATTGCATAGCTGGCTTTTTGTTCGATAGTTTCTAATTTCATTTTTGACCTTTAATGATGAGTAGATAAGGTTTATAAAGAAGTTTATAAGTTTGTAGATACGCGCATAAAAGTCAAGAAGTAATTTGTTTTAGTCGTAAATAATGACCATTTCATCACTTAATAACAAAGAATTTGTTAATTTGGCTAGCACTTAGCCAAAATATCAGCGATAATAGTCATTATTAAATTTCTAAAATGGATTAAGTGTAGATGCAGTTTCGTAAATTTACCTCGCTTGTCATTGTAACTAGTGTGTTATTAACTGGTTGTTCGGTCGTTGATCGTTGGGTTTACCGACCAGATATCAATCAAGGTAATTATGTAACACCAGAGGCAATTGAACTATTAAAAACAGGTCAAACTAAAGATCAGGTTGTATTTATCATGGGATCACCAATGTTAACCTCTATTTTTGGTGATAATGTTTGGTATTATGTATTTCGACAACAACCACAGCATGGTCAAGTAAGCCAAAGAAATTACACTGTTTACTTTAACGAAATGGGTATTGTCACGGATATTAAAGCGACAGAGTTAGAAGGTTCTAAATCGTTAGAAGAAATGAATCAACAACAGATATCCGATCCTATTGATATTAAATCAGATGATGAGCAAAGTAGTGCAGAAGCGAAATCAGAATCTGACTCTCAATAAATACTTCCTCCTCGCTAAATAGCGAGGTGAGTATTTATCCTAAAAATTTCAATGTTTATTTTTAATAAAGTATGGCGAGTCACTAGTAATACGAAAGTGAATTAATATAACTGATTATCATTACCAAATATATCGCTGTAAATACTATTGAAATAATAAAGCTTATCAGCGTATACTTCCAAAATCCATATAGATTTTCAAGCGAAGCCACCATATCTTGCTCTTTTTGCCCGTTGGTTGTTAATTTGATTGCGCTGCCTGATTTAAACAGTTTAACACCAGCGATAATTTGTGGAATACCTATTATAGCAGTGATAATACCTAAACAGGTTAACGCGCCAGCAATGATCATAGTTACGCCAAAAAATTGTTGTATTCCCCCAATAAAATTCATGTGTTTTTTTAACACTTCTGTTAGTTGAAAGGAAATTTTATTTGTTTCATTTATATCCATGTTCATTCCTTATATTATTGCACTATTTAAAAGTGGTAGATAGAATATCAACTTTTATATTCATGTCGAGGTTTTTTTGGCTAATTTTTGTCTAAACCGCTTTTCGGTAGCACCAATGCTTGATTGGACCGATAAGCACTGCCGTTATTTTCATCGCATATTAACTAAGCAAACATTGTTGTATACCGAAATGGTAACAACGGGCGCGATTTTATTTGGTAAGGGTGATTATTTAAATTTTAATTTAGCTGAACATCCTTTATGCCTTCAATTAGGTGGCAGTGATCCTGTTGCACTTGCAAAGTGTGCTAAATTAGCTGAGCAACGAGGCTATAACGAAATTAATCTTAATGTTGGTTGTCCTTCTGACCGTGTGCAAAATGGTATGTTTGGCGCTTGCTTGATGGGCAAGGCTGATTTAGTGGCAAGATGTGTATCGGCGATGCAAGATCAGGTTGATATTCCCGTTACGGTCAAAACAAGAATTGGTATTGATCATTTAGATAGTTATGATTTTTTACGCCAATTCATTGATACACTTTTACCTTTTACTAATACCTTTATTGTTCATGCTCGCAAAGCATGGTTATCGGGGCTTAGTCCAAAAGAAAATCGTGAAGTCCCTCCATTAGATTATGCTCGTGTTTATCAATTAAAGTGCGACTATCCACAACTAACTATTGCGCTAAATGGTGGCGTAAAAACAATTGATGAGATCAAACATCATTTACAATTTGTTGATGGAGTGATGGTTGGCCGGGAAGCTTACCAAAATCCTTTGTTACTGACTAAAATTGATGCCCAAATTTTTGGTATCGATAAACCCAGTATTGATGCTATATCAGCTATAAAAGCTTTATACCCTTATATCGAACAGCAATTGACCCAAGGCGCACAATTAAATCATATCATGCGTCACACCCTAGGTATTTTTAATGGTTGTAAAGGTGCTAAACAGTGGCGTCGTTATCTCAGTGAAAATGCTCATAAAAAAGGCGCGGGGATTGAAGTCGTTGAACAGGCGTTGGCCTTTATTCATTAATTTTTGAATAAAAAACATTAAAAAAAGCTTAATTATCGGTATTTGTATCGAGTTATAAAAACAGTATATACTAAATGCCAATTTTTCTAATGGTCAAAATCAGTGCGTTTAAATTCAAGTCAACAACAAGCGGTTGAATATGTATCCGGACCTTGCTTAGTTTTAGCTGGGGCTGGTTCTGGCAAAACTCGTGTTATTATTAATAAAATCGCGTATTTAATACGCGTTAAAGAGTATTTACCTCGTCATATTGTTGCGGTAACGTTTACCAACAAAGCTGCGCGAGAAATGAAAGAGCGGATTGCTTTGTCTTTGACTAAAAAAGAGACGCGGGGATTAAAAATTTCGACCTTTCATACTTTAGGTCTTGATATTGTGCGTCGAGAGTATCACCATCTCGGTATTAAAGCTAATTTTTCATTATTTGATGATCATGATCAAATTGCCTTACTAAAAGAACTGACTCAGCAATGGCTAGAAGGTGATAAAGATTTAATTAACCAATTGCGATCAACCATTTCGAATTGGAAAAATGATATTATTGATGCAACTGTCGCTATGGCAAGAGCTCAAACTAACAAAGAAAAGTTATTTGCCCATTGTTATCAACTTTATGAAAAACAATTAAAAGCATGTAGTATTTTGGATTTTGATGATCTTATTTTGCTTCCTACTTTATTATTAAAAAACAATCAAGAAGTGCGGGAAAAATGGCAAAATCGTGTACGCTATTTACTGGTTGATGAGTATCAAGATACTAATACTAGTCAGTATGAATTTATCAAATTATTAGTGGGTAACCGAGCTAAATTTACGGTTGTTGGGGATGATGACCAATCGATATATTCTTGGCGAGGTGCTCGTCCACAAAATTTAGTGTTACTTAAGCAAGATTTTCCTCAATTAGCCGTGATTAAGTTAGAGCAAAATTATCGCTCTTCAGGACGTATATTAAAAGTGGCTAATATTTTAATTGAAAATAATCCTCATATTTTTGAAAAAAAACTGTTTTCGGAACATGGTTACGGTGAAGTATTAAGAGTGATTTCGGCAGATAGTGAAGAGCACGAATCTGAAAAAGTGGTTAATGATTTGATTGCTCATCGCTTTGCTAATAATAGCCAATATGGTCAATATGCCATTTTATATCGAGGTAATCATCAAGCGCGTTTAATTGAAAAGATGCTAATGCAGTATCGAATACCTTATCGTATATCAGGTGGTACTTCGTTTTTTTCTCGTATTGAAATTAAAGACCTAATGGCTTATTTACGTTTACTTACTAATCCGGATGACGATAATGCTTTTATTCGCATTATCAATACACCAAAAAGAGAAATTGGTCCAGCGACGATACAAAAACTTGGGGAATGGGCAAATCATCGCGGTGTTAGTTTATTTCAAGCAAGTCATGATATGGGGCTAACAGAAGTGTTATCCGGTAAACGAATGGAGTCTTTACAATTATTTATTCAATGGTTTGACACACTAATTCAGCAATCACATAGTGAACCTATGAATGCTATTCATGAACTCATACATGGTATTCATTATGAAAGCTGGATCTATGAAACATCAGCTTCACCAACCGCAGGGCAAATGCGAATGCGTAATGTAGAGCAGTTAGTGAGCTGGTTAAATGATATGCTGCAAGGTGATGATCTCGATGAAGGAATGACGCTTGAGCAAGCTGTAGCTAGGTTTACTTTGCGAGATATGTTAGAACGTAATGAATCGGAAGAAGAGTTAGATCAAGTTCAGTTGATGACGTTACATGCATCTAAAGGGTTAGAATTTCCCTATGTCTACCTTGTTGGTATGTCTGAAGGACTATTACCGCATCAAACCAGTATTGATGAAGACAATATTGAAGAAGAGCGCCGTTTAGCTTATGTTGGAATTACGCGTGCTCAACGAGAATTAACGTTTTCATTTAGTCGCCAACGCAAACAATTTGGGGAAACAATGTATGTTGAACCAAGTCGATTTTTATTAGAGTTACCTCAAGATGATTTAGCATGGCAAGATCAATCAACTGAATTATCTCCCGAAAAAAAAATGCAACAAGGACAAAGTAGATTAGCTATGCTCAAAGCTCAAATTGCTAACGCCAAACAATAACCCTGAATATTATCCAAAATATAAAAGCTAATTCATTTAATGGTTTGTAAATAAACTCGTTTAATGCTTTTTGGGGTTAACTATGGTAGTCCTACATGCTAACTTTGTCTGGGGCGCTACCCACTGTAGACTAATTTACAATTTTTAATAAAACCAGTTAGTAAAACCAATAAATTATTATTATAATCTTTGAGAAAGTTGTTACGGGTTATTGGGTCATTTATGACCAATAAAATAAGAATAAGTTAGCTTGTTTTTACAATAGATATTTTTAAATTATATTTTATAATATGATTTTATTATAAACCATGAATTATGACTGATAACGTTCAAGAAATGGAAGAATTGATGATATTTTGTCAACCTAACTAGATAAAGCATTAAAAATCATTGACGGATCAAAATAGCTTTATATAATGTTCAGCGTCTTTTCTACAAAACATATCATTGTCTCCTTAGCTCAGCTGGATAGAGCAACGGCCTTCTAAGCCGTAGGTCACAGGTTCGAATCCTGTAGGGGACGCCATAAGAATTCTTGATAATAAATAGTTGTCTTGTACTAGTTTAAAAGTTGGTTTTCTGTGATCTATACTTTGAATAAAGCGTTATTGCATCTAATTAGAATCTAGGTAAATAGTTTTGTATTTTTACCATTCTAGTGCATTAAGTAAATCTTGATTTCGCAAAGTAAAAAAATATTTTTAAATTTGATGGAACAACTTAATGATATACGCCTCAAATTTTTAATATTGTTGATTTCATAAATGGTATCGATTTACAACGTGTTTTAATTGTTTTGAGTAAACTAACAAAAGCATTTAGCTATTTATAAATTCTTTATTTTTTGTTCACTCTAGTGCATTAAAATTTTGCTATATCATTATTAACTATAAATAATTTACTTGAAAATAACTTAATAAAGCATCTTAAGTTAATCATTATCATCCAAATAATGGTAAAGCTAGGTTTTATTTATTTCATAGATAGCTATTGATCCCTTGATTTTTAAACATATTTTATGTTTAGTTAATAATTATACGTGATCGTAAAGAAAACCAAATAGTCTTAATAAAAGCGTATCATTAGTAATGAGGAAATAATGAGCAATAATTTAATCTCTAACTTAAATCGACTATTAGATAAAAGTATTAAATTACCTTTATATCAACAAATTGTTGAAATAATTGTTAAGCTAATTACTTCAGGAACATTGAAGAAAGGTGATTTTTTACCGAGTGAAAGGGAGTTTACTCAACAACTCAATATTTCGAGAATTACTATACGTAAGGCTCTAGAAATATTAGAAAATGACGGATTTATTATTCGTGCACGAGGCTATGGTACCTATGTGAATGGTTCATTCGAATATTCACTCAAAAGTCTAAAAGGTTTTTCCGAACAAATTCAAATATTAGGTCAGAAGCCAAACACAATTTGGGTTAATAAACAATTAAGTAATGTCAGTCCAGAAATAGCAAGGTATCTTGGCGTTGACTTAAATGAAGATGTTTTTATTCTAAAACGTATTCGTTATATTGATGACTATCCTGTATCGATTGAACAATCCTATGTTCCTAAAGCACTTATTGATAATATTGATGATGTACAAACATCTTTATATACCTTTTTCCAGACACATAACATTATTCCGATGCATGTTAAAAACTGGGTATGTGCTAGTGCACCGAATGAAGAGTTTATGCAAGTGATGTCAGTGGAAAAGTCTGAACCTGTATTGATTATCAAACAGCAGGTTTTTGATGAAAATTACATTCCTATTGAATATAGCATTTGTCACTGCCGAAGTGATTTATATGTCTTTACAACAGAAGAGTAAGCATATTGGATTGATTAGATTTAACTGTGTTTATCTTATTATCGAGTAAAAAATTAGATTATAGTCAAATTGGCGCATTAAAAAGGGGGAATAAGTCCCCCGATTGTCTTTTTGCGATTGTTATGTCTAGTAACGAATGAATAAAAAATTTGTTTAAAAACGGTTCACTTATTCTTGTTTTATATGTTTAATAAGTTGTTGCCTGGTTGGTGAACAGTCCGCACCTTTTTGACCAACAGTGTAAGATGCAACTGCATTGCCTAACGTAACTGCATCGGATAAAGACCAACCAGCTGATAAAGCAGCAAGCACTCCTCCTGCATGATTATCTCCTGCACCAATTGTATCGATTACTGTGACTGGAAATATATCCACCCACTTTTGTTCTCCTTTTTGATAAACGTAGGCACCTTCGTAATCTAATCGAATAATGATTGGTGTATGATGCTTGGTAAACCAATTATGGGCAAAGTTTTGTACAGCATCTTTAAAATTGCTAGATTTACTGTCAAGACCAAGAAATTCAGCCTCTTGTCGATTGACCGATATAATGGGTTTTAAAGCGAATAACCGATCAAAAATTTCGGAATTTAACGTTGATATTCTTGGACCAAAATCAATAAAAAGGTCAAAAGGTTGAGAAAGAGATTCTACCCAATCGAGAATTTCGGATCCTGTTTTACTCGATAATTGGTAACCACATAAATAAATTATTGCGTTTTTTTCTATATGAAGATTAGCAAGTAATTGTTTATTCCAAGTACTTTCAATACCTTCAATAGTAAAAAAAGTTCTCTCACCTGTGGGGTCAACCAGCGCCAAACACCAGCCATTATCCTCTTCAAGATGAGTAAACTCTGATACAATCTGATGATGTTGCATTAATTGGCTAATTTGTGTTGCCCAAATACCCGTTCCAATAGGTAGCGCATTGTATGATTGCATACCTAATTGTTTTAGCATTAATGCAATATTAAAGGCACATCCTCCTATATGTTTTTCTTGCTGTGATAACAAAACTTCACCACCTGAGCTGGGAATAAAAGGAGTTTGCATCACTAAGTCAATAACGGCAGCGCCAATAAGACAAATTTGCCGTTTAGTTGTTAAACACTCAATTTGCCTAATGAGCTGTTGGTTGACCATTAGCTGACTCCTTTATCTGTCTTAAACGATAAAACTCTTTGCTATAGTGTGTAAAATCTAAGTGATTAGCTTCATTAAGTTGTTTTATCCATAATGGATTGATACTCTCAACTCCATTTAGTGCACCACAAATTGCGGTCGCCATTGCACCAATAGTATCTGTATCACCACCAAGATTTGCACAAAGTATGGCTGATTGATTAGGATCGGTTTTTGCAATTTCAACTATTGCTAATGCAGCGGGAACGGCTTCAAGTGTACTGGTGCCAGCACCGACAATATTATAAATATCGGACAGCTTAGACTGAACGCCCCCTGGCTTTTCAGCCAGATTAAGTGCCAGCTCAATTCGTTTTGATATTGAAGGGCTAAACGTGGTTATTTTTCGTGTTTGAGCAATATCAGCAATCGTTGCTAAACCTAATTTAATTTGTTGCCAACTACAATGATCAATTGCTTTAGATATAGCCCATGCGATGGTGACTGCGCCAGCAATGGCTATATCTGACTTATGTGTTGGGCTTGAAGCAAGCGTAATTTGTTCGATGAAATCATCTAAATTATCTGCCGGCAACAAACAACCTAGTGGCGATACACGCATTGCCGCCCCATTTGTTGTTCCATTATTTTCTAATGAATCAATTGATTTGCCTTGCGAAATTTGATTAAGTGCAATTTTTGAAGTTGGTCCTAAGACATTTTTGTTAAATGCATCGAAATTTTGTGCCCACTTCATTATATTATTGGCAATAGTGTTTGGCTCAATTTGGCCATTACACTCAATAATGGCATCTGCAAGCGCGAGTGCCATTGAAGTATCATCAGTAAATTCAGCTTGATTGAAATAACAGGCTGCATTATTTTCTTTCGGACCTGGTAAAAAAGTATCTATCCATCCAAAATAGGACTGTACTTTTGTTCTAGGCCACAGTTCAGATGGCATTCCCATTGCATCGCCAATGGCTTGTCCATAGAACGTACCTAATATTTTATTTTCCTTAGAAATTGACATGATATCCTCTATCTTATTCTATGAATTACTCGTAAAGTGATTTATTACCAGCATAAATACGAGATCAATGTTATTGCAATTGATCAACTCTAATTGGTTCAATTTCACGTTTTTCTCTGAAAAATAGAAGAAATATTACTGCAATGACCACAATCATTATTGCACCAAAGCCCCACATGCCAGCCCAGTTGTAAGTTAAACCATTTTCAGGTGTTTCATATTTGAAAAAGTATTCCATCATTGTTCCACCTAAGTTATAACCAACTAAATTTCCTAAACCTAAGCAGAAAAGTGAAAATAATCCCTGAGCAGAGGCTCGAACGTGTGATGGAGCCTTTTTATCAACATAGACATAGCCGGTAACGAAATAAAAATCATAACTAACGCCATGGAGTAAAATACCAATAAATAACAAACTATAAATAAACAGATTATCCACACCGCCATAGACAAACAAGCCATAACGTATGCCTGCGGTTATTAACCCGAGCATCAATACATTTTTTATACCATATCGTTTGATAAAGAGAGGAAGACAAAGCATAAATAGAATTTCAGAAACTTGGCCAAGGGATAGCCATCCAGTTGCATTTGTCATGCCTATTTCAGTAAGGTAACCATTTGAAAAAGTATAATAAAAAGCA
Source organism: Gilliamella sp. B2969 (assembly GCF_026536195.1). Lineage (NCBI taxonomy): Bacteria > Pseudomonadati > Pseudomonadota > Gammaproteobacteria > Orbales > Orbaceae > Gilliamella > Gilliamella sp. B2969. The sequence continues at coordinate 83,653 of NZ_JAFNOP010000004.1, read as the reverse complement.
AGTGGAATACAGAACAAAAATGAACATAGTGTAAATGTTCTAAATTCTCTATCTTTTAATAAAATAATAGCATCTAAGCCTAAAATTACTCTTAAGCTGATTTTGCCAGTACTTTTTGGTGGTGTATTAGGTAACATAAATGCAAATAGTCCTAATACGGCAGAGCTTATAGCCGTGATGATAAGCGGAATATTACTTTTCGAAATATCACCAAAGCCTAGCAGGGTTGGTAAAAAACCACATACAACGCCAGATGCTATCCAGCCAATTGTGCCTAATACTCGAATACGTGGAAAGTAACGTTCTGCATCACTGACATTTGATAAAGCAATGGTATTGGTTAAAGCCACAGTTGGCATATAAGTTAAAGCATATAAAAATAATATAGGGAAAAATAGGTTGAAAGTTGTTTGTTGTGCTGCAAGGTACATTAAAAGTGCACCGAGTAGGCATAACACAGCTAACACTTTTTGTGCTGCAAAATAACGATCTGTAATCGAACCAATAATGATTGGAGAAATCACTGCTGCCATTGCAGTCGTTGCATAACACAGACTAATTTGCGCAGCAGAAAAACCATGATAACTCAAAAACTGCCACAAAGGCACAAACCACGCGCCCCAAATAAACCACTCAAGAAACATCATAGAAGAAAGCTTTATATTATTCATATTCATATAAATGAACTCCACTTGTATGTTACAATTATCTATAGGTTATATAAAGGTATTGCATCGCGACAATATTAACACAGGAATTCGAAGTTAGTAAGAATTGTTTATTTTTTTAGCAAAATAAATTTAAATTCGTTATTAACAATATAAAAGGATAAAGATAATTTTATTTGAATATTAATCACTTATATCGTTTTTTATTTTTTAAAATAAACTTTCTTGTTATCGATACTATAAGATGGAATATGAGTAATGCTTACTTGATTGAGCAATTTATACGTATTTTTAGCTAACTTTTAGCAAGGATTAAATGTTTATATAACCTTTATAACCAATCATTTTAGCTGCAATTAAATAGTTTTATAATGACTCTTCTCTCAAACGTCTGTAAGTTAATTCGCTTTTTATTTTGCTGTTACTTAGCCTTCATAATAATAAAAAGTCTATCTTCTATGTGTAAAATCTGTTGTGTGGTCTATTTTTTAGCACATAGAATGAAAAATCTACATAATTGTTTGAATCGATAGGTTATAGACTATTTTGTGCCATTAACTATTTTTATCGATATTTGTAAATCATATAATTTTCAGTTTTTATACATTCGCATTGTGCATAATTTTAAATTTATTACTGTAAAAGTAATCAAAGTCAGGTTTAACCTAACTTTGATACTAACTATTGTTGGGATTAAAAATCAATGTCTAAACCTAATTGGAAGGTTCGCCCTGGTGCTGTAAACATATCAAGATATTTATGATCAGAGGTGCTATATAGCTTATTATTACTCAAATAATCCCAATATTTTTGATTGGTAAGATTGTAAATACCCCCGCTTAATTTAACATTCTTGCTAATGTTGACATAACCGGTAAGATCGATAATTCCATGTCCTGGTACTCTAAAATACTCATCTTTTGAGTCAGTGATCGGTTTACCATCATTTCCATACGATTCGCGATTAGTCGATTCCGCTTTTTTCCCTTTTTGCAGCGTTGTTGTAATGGCAACCCCATAAAATTTATTTGGATCATCCCAAGCTAGACCTATAACGCTTTTTAATGGCGCAACAGAGTCCATTTCGACATTTTTATCACCTAAGTAATTGGATTTTGATTTACCTTGGTTATAGCCGATTGCGAATCTAGCACTTAAACCATTTACCGCATTAGACCATGTGCCAAAATTAAATTCACTGCTTAGTTCGGCACCATAAATATAAGCTTTATCGCGGTTTTCAGATTGATAAACGATACGATTACCCGTGCCGACAAAATCTTTTTTATATCGAGTATAGGCAATGAAGTTTTTATAGCGATTATAGAATACGGCTGATGATAACGTTATTCCTGAAACCGGATGTCCTTTTAAACCTAATTCAAAGTTATTACTTGTTTCGGTTTTTAGGTTAGAGTCACCAACTAAAACATACATCTTACTATGAGCTAAATAAGAACCGTATAATTGATTTTGATTCGGCATTTGCGCACTACGTTTATATTGTAAGTAGGCAGTAAAATCAGGATTAATATCGTACATCAATGCAAGTGATGGTAAAATTTGGAAATCGCTATTATCACTGTACTGTTTGCTCAAATTAGATGAGTTGATACCCGTTACAGACATATTATCCAAATTACGCGGTTTAGTGTTTTGATATATCGCTCTAATACCCGGAACCAAATAGTAGTTATTTGTTTCGTTATAGTTAAAGCTAATACGGTCTTCAACAAATCCACCTAATTGATAAGAACGGCTATCGGCTTGAGGTTTGGTATAGTCACCATCAGGAAAGATTTTACTATTTTCAGATTTAGCAGAAGTATAAAACGGTGATTCGTCTTTACCCCATTTAGCATTTAAACCCGCACTAATTTTTTGATTTTCGTAATTTTTTAATAATGTTGTAATAAAGTTATAAGTCTTAGTGTTATAGTTGGTTTGGGTATTAAAGTTTCCTTTAGTTTTATGACGTAAATCAGTATCATCATAAACATTAGTACGTTGATAACTTAATTGGGTCGTTAATATATCGATCCAGCTAAGGTCGGTTGGGCGCCACTGATCTTTGATAGATAAATTGAAGCGATTATTTTTACTTTTTTGGTGATCGAAAGATTCAATCTTGCTACCTGTTCTATTCCATGTATCGTAATGTGAATTTTTTGTTTTACTATTAAAGTCGATGGTTGTATTTAATAAATGTTCATCGGTCATTTGCCAGCCAAAACCGGCTAAAATGGAATTAGAGTGCCAATTTTCAGGATAACTGCTAATAGAATCCCCATGATTTCTTGTTTGCTGACCATCACGACGACTCAAAACTAATATACCATTAAGATAATCATCACCACCTGCCATGGTTAGCCCTTGATGATAACTATGATCTGCTGAATCGTAGTTATTTTGGAAACCAAAATAACTTGTTTTACCTGGGTATAAGTAGTAACTTGCTGTTTTTGTTTGGAATGAAACAGAACCCCCTAAAGCATTATTAGGATTACCAACCGAGGTTGCACCTGATTGAATATCAACTTTATTGTACATATAAGTATCAATATAATCACGCCCGATACCATAAGAACCAAATCCAGCCCGACCGACTGAATTTACGCGCCCTTGTGCAATGGGTAAAGGCATTCCATCAATATCAATCGATACGCGGTTTGCATCCAAACCGCGGATGTTATAACCGGTAAATCCACCTCTATCCCAACTACTTTTTCCACTTCCTGAACCAGAAATAGTGCCTGAAGCCGAAATCAGGGGTTGATAACGCATGATTGTTCCAAAATTTGTTCCGCCATCACGTCTAATATCTTGTTCAGAAATTTCAGTATTTGTGCCCGGTTTTTTGAATGCTTCATGCGCGGTGACAGTCATCGTGTCATTAATTTTATCGTCATCATGTTTTTCAGCGGCAATACTCGGGACTGCAAAAGTCAGACCCAAAGCTAACGTGCTGGTTTTTTTTAAATTTGTAAAATTGAACATTGTAATCCTTTTAGACTTAGTAAATTAAATAAAATGATTCACTTCAATTGCTTCTAATTTGTTGTCAAACATTATTAAAATTTATATAAAAATCAGGATGAACTTCATTTTGGATAGAAGCTTTGGTATAAAATTTTTGTAATCTCATCAACTCTTGGTCCTATCCCAAAAAGATATTGATCATCAACAACAGTTATACGGTGATTTTTGTAAGCATCTGTTTCTGTAATACCTGGGATAGTATTGATTTTGTCTAAACCACCTAACTGTTCAATAGAGTGGGTATTAAATACAATAACCTGCGGATTCATCACAATTAGCGATTCAGGGGTATAACTTTTATAACTTGTATGTGTGGCTAAATTTTCACCGCCAGCAATCGTGATTAACGCATCCGCTGTTGTATTTTTACCCGCAACTGAATTGGTCCCAGCCATGCTCATTAAGAAAAGCACTTTTGTTTTTTTATGATGATTGGAAATGTCTTTTTGGATTTGTGAAAGATTGGTTTTAATTTTATTGATTAATTGCTGTCCTTCGGTTTTTTTATTTAATTTATCAGCGATTTTATCAATATTTTCATATAGTAAATCAACAGTACCAGGGATTCGGTTTAACGCCAATACACTTACCTTAGCCTTGCCAACTTGAGCAAAGATATTATCAGGTTCTATATCTTTAAATGCGATAAAAAGAGAGGGGTGTAAAGATAAAATTCCTTCAATATTTAATAATTTCCAATAACCAATTTGAGGTAGATTTTTTACTGATTCAGGATAGGTACTCGTTTTATCAATACCAACAACTTGCTCACCTGCGCCTAGGGCATAAACAATTTCAGTTAAGCTTGCCCCTGCAATAACGATTCTTTCATTAGCAAAGCTATAATTAATCAAACCATTGAAAACAAAGATGAATAGTAGCGCAGTTACTTTTGTCATAATTTTTTTTAACATTTAACACTCCCTGTGTCTCGGTATTGAGGGTAGTAATATAGTGAAAATGATAACTATTATCAATATTGTCATATAAATTATTTTATAAATCTTATTAATTACTATATTTTTTAGCAAAAAAATTAAATAAATATCAATTAATTATAAAATAAATTAATAAAAAATATTGATAAATGATAATAATTATTATTTAATCTTGGCAAATTTTATTTACACATAGCCGTTATGAAATCGTTAGATGTGAGTGCTTTTTTTGCTGCGAATTCCGTTTTACCTTTTAAAAATCGTTGGGCAGTAATGCCTTTACAAGCAAGTTTACCGCTGGACCAAGACTTAATTGAAAAGCAATGGGAAAATATTCAATTATCTGAATTGAAAGGTAAAAAAAGGTTAATTTATGTGCATGTGCCTTTTTGTGATATTCATTGTCAATTCTGTGGTTTTTATCAAAATCCACTACGTAAGCATAATACCGAAACCTATGTTGACTATCTTTTACACGAGATATCGTTAGAAATTACCAATAATGCCATGCAATCGGCCCCGATTCATGCAATCTATTTTGGTGGTGGTACACCATCAGCCTTGGCAGCAGGTCAATTGGCTAGAGTCATTCGCTATTTTAAGCAATTTGCACCCTTAGCTCCCGATTGTGAAATTACTGTAGAAGGGCGCATTTCTGATTTTGATGATGATCGCATTGATAGCTATATTGAAGCTGGAGCCAATCGTTTTTCGATTGGTGTGCAAACTTTCGATACGGATATTAGGCAAAAATTAGGTCGTCAATCTTCTAAACAACAAATTATTGATGGCTTTGAGCGTATAGCAGCTCGAGATAGTGTCGCGTTAGTTTGTGATTTAATGTTTGGATTACCTAACCAAACTTATCAAACTTGGCAACAAGATTTAGAAATAGTCGATAATCTACCTATTGATGGGGTTGATCTTTATGCCCTTAATTTACTGCCAACCACTCCTTTAGCTAAGGGCGTTGAAAATAAACGTATTGAGCTACCTTCAGTTACTGATAAATGCGATTTATATCAACAAGGCGCAAAGTATCTTGAAAAACAAGGTTGGCATCATTTAACTAATGCGCATTGGTCTAAAACCAGTCGAGAACGTAATTTATATAATTTTCTGATAAAGCAAGGTTCTCATTTTTTTGCTTACGGCTCGTGTGCGGGTGGACGATTAGGTGGGCACTCTTTTATGCTTAATCGTGATTTAGCAAGTTATTATGCGCAGCTCGATCAAGGTAAAAAACCATTAATGATGTTAACAGGTAAACCTTTAATTGGCGATTGGTTATATAAATTACAAGCAGGTATTGAAAAGGGTAGAATTGATTTAAATGGTTTAACCGATCATGCCGAATTATTCGATCCCTTAATTGAACAATGGTACCAAGTTGGTCTATTAAAAAATCAAGCACATTGTTTGCAATTAACTTTATCGGGACGTTATTGGTCAAGTAATATTCTTCAAGCTTTACAACAATTATTATTACAATTGAATAATCCAGAACATATTGAATTGCAACAAAAAATGGCAACGGCTAGACAGTCTATGAAAGCAATGCAGGGTATGTCAAAATCGGTTAATCATAAACAACATGTCTAAATAACATCACATCAATAAGGATACTTCTATGGTAGATAAACAAACACATTTAACTCACTTAGCAACTTATATGCAAACTAATCCAGAAGATTTGCTAGAAAAAATTGCACAAGACTATCAAGTTACTTTAACGCAAGTCATTCAAGCTATGCCAGAATCTAAAATTGTTGATGGTGATCATTTCGATGCTATTTGGGATGAAGTAACAACTTGGGGTGATGTAATGTTTTTGATTCATACAGGTGATATTATTGCTGAAATTTCAGGTGAGCTACCGCCTGGCACACATAGTCAAAAATATTTTAATTTACGCCATCAAAAAGGTTTAAGTGGTCATATTAAAGCTGAACATTGTCAATATATTGCGTTTATTGAACGAAAATTTATGAAGATGTCGACAGCATCGATGATTTTTTTAAATCATTTGGGACAGTCGATGTTTAAAATATTTGTTGGTCGTGATGAAAATCATCAACTTAAAGCCGATCAACTAGAAAAATTTAGAGCTTTGATGCAAAAATTCAATTAAAACATATTATGAAAACATTATTTATTTTTGGGGTAAGCCCAAATCAAGGTACGGGTTACCAACTAGCACAGTTGGTAAGACAACGTCATCCAGACTGGCGTTGTATTGTATTAGTTAGGCATGCAGATTTTGCCAAACAGCTTTCGCAACAAGGTATTGCAACTTATGTCGGCGATGCAACGAATACTACTTTGTTAAACGCTATGTTTGAACATGCTGGTGCTGACTCTGTCATTGTTTCAACTTTAGGTGGTGAAACAGGTAACTATACAGCACAGCGAAAGATTATTGATTGTGCAGAGCAAGCAGGTATTACCAACATGGTTTTGGTCACTTCTTTAGGCTGTGGTGATTCGTGGAACACGTTATCTGCTAGGGCAAAACAAGCCTTTGGTCACGCCGTTCGAGAAAAGTCATTAGCTGAAGTGTGGTTGCAAACAAGTTCGTTGTCGTATTTGATTTTACGACCAGGCGGACTACGTAATGGCGAAATTACTTATAGCGCTCAATGTTATTTTAATCAGGAAGTTCATGGCTTTATCCATCGAGCAGAGCTAGCTAATACGATTTTAACCAAAATAGAAAATAAGCAATTTGATAATTGTGCATATAGTGTGGTTGATCCTCATCTGGCCGTTCATAATTAATGCATATAAATATATATGATCAAGTTGATATTATCAGTGAGGTAAGTTGGTGCGTAATGTTAGTCAACGAATAATATTATGGGCATTATTGGTTATCCTTTGTGTGTTGATTATTTTTGCGGCAAACATTGGCGCACTTAAATTTCCCATTACCCAACTTGCAACAATGTCATTTGACGATCCGATATTAAATATTTGGCTCAATATTCGTTTACCTCGCATAATTTTAGCTGTTATTGTGGGAATGGCATTAGCCAGTTCGGGTGCGGTGATGCAGGGGTTATTCAGAAATCCATTAGCGGATTCAGGTCTACTTGGAATTAGTAGTGGCGCAAGTTTAATGGTCGGATTATCGATTTTATTTCCAACCATTTTTCCACCTATTATGATGCTTTACGGTAAGATGGTTGCCGCTTTTATCGGCAGTTTTTTTATTTGCTTGCTGATTTATCTTTATAGCCTGAACGAACAATGTAATTTAGCTAAAATGGTTTTATTAGGTGTAGCAATTAATGCAATTATTGCGGCTGTAATGGGCTGTTTAAGCTATGTTAGTGATGAATCTCAATTAAGACAATTATCTTTGTGGTCAATGGGACATTTAGGTAAAGGCTCTTGGGATTTGGTACTCGTTGCTATGTCTCTAATTGTTCCTGCATTAATTTGTATTTTTAAACTTTCTTATCAACTTAATATCTTGCAGCTTGGTGATGAAGATGCGCACTATCTAGGTATTAATGTCCTTCGTATAAAGCAATATTTATTATTACTTTGTGCATTATTGATAGGCACAGCTGTTGCCGTGAGTGGTATTATCGCTTTTGTTGGTTTAGTTGTTCCACATATGATTCGTTTACGGATGGGGGCCAATCATCAATGGTTACTGCCGGGTTCTGCACTTGGTGGCGCTTGCCTGTTATTATTGGCCGATACACTAGCTCGAACCTTGATTGCCCCAGCTGAAATACCTGTTGGACTGTTCACCAGCCTCATTGGTGGTCCCTATTTTCTTTGGCTGATTTTAAGGCAGAAGTAACAGATGGAATTAGATCATGATGTTAATTGCAAATAATTTAACATTTGCTTATGGCAGTAAAACTATTATTAATGAGGTTTCTTTGACCATTAATGCTGGTGAAATTGTCATTATTATTGGCCCCAATGGTGCGGGTAAATCGACTTTGTTAAGGCTGTTAACGGGGTATCAGCAGCCATCATCTGGCGCGTGTTTTTTACTTAATAAACCATTAAACCAATGGTCGGCAAAACAGTTAGCGAAAGTTAGAACGGTGATGCTACAGCATAGTCAACTTACCTTTCCTTTCAGTGTTAAAGAAGTCGTTGCTATGGGACGTGCGCCTTACGGAAAAGACTATGTTGAGCAAGCTATATTTGAGACCATGGAGCAAACTGATTGTTTAAAATTAGCCGATCGCGATTATCGAAGTTTATCTGGCGGTGAACAGCAACGTGTTCAATTAGCAAGAGTGTTAGCCCAGCTGTGGCAACCTACGCCAAGAGAAAAATTACTGTTTTTAGATGAACCGACTTCAGCGCTCGATTTATATCATCAACAGCACACTTTAAGGTTATTAAAAAAATTAGCCAAGCAACAAAATTTAGCTGTGTGTTGTATATTACATGATCTTAATTTAGCTGCTTTATATGCGGATAAGATTTTATTACTTAATCAAGGAAAGATAGTTGAACAAGGCACACCAGCAGAGGTGATAACTGTCAATAACATTAAACATTGGTATGGCGTTGAATTAGGAATATATCCGCATCCAATAAATCAGGTTGTGCCACAAATTTATTTAACACCCTGAATAGAAATAACTATTATTCATAACTGCATTTTATATTGGTTTAGGTATATAATTATCTAAAATTAATTTACAGGTGTAGCTTATGGATCAATTTAACAACCCAAAATCAATTCCTGTTGCTCACTTATTGGCATCTCAGCCTATTTTTAGTTGTCAATTAGATGGCAAAGGCAAAGCTGTAAGCTTAGATGAAAATAGTGAAGCATCGGTTGAAAAACCCTGTTGGATTCATTTAGATTTTGCTAAGCCTGAAACAATCAATTGGATACACTCAACTACGATAATTCCTGATTTAGTCAAAAGCGAGTTAATCAAACCTAATCAGATTTCAAAGGAAATTCGTTTTGATTCAGGGATTTTAGTTGTACTAAAAGGGGTTAATTTCACACCAAATGAATTGCCTGACCCGATTGTAACATTTCGCTTTTATATTATTGATAACTTAATCATCTCCTCTAGACATCAGCAAATTGATGCTATTTTTCAATTAAAAGATAATTTAGAAAAAGGGATAGGGCCTGTCGATGTTGCTGATTGGCTGATTCAAGTTTCTGAACTGATTAGTGATCAAGTTAATTTGTCTTTTGATAGTGTACACAACAAAATTATTAAACTTGAAGATTTGGTGTTAAATCAGCATATTTTTTCCCATAAAGAGATAGGAAGAGTACGTAAACAACTGATTGTTTTACGTCGTTTATTATCACCACAGCGGGATATTTTTGTAAAAATTTCAACAGAAAGAATATCTTGGATTGATGACAATGACCGTCAACGTTTACATGATATTTCTAATCAGCAAAGCCATTATGTATCTGATATTGACAGTTGTTTATTAAGATTGGCATCAATTATGGAACAAATTAATAGCTTTTTGGCTGAATCGACCAATAAACGAATTTATTTAATGTCTCTATTTACCATTATTTTTACGCCAATTACATTCTTAACAAGCTTATTAGGCGTAAATTTAGCGGGTATTCCAATGAGTGAAAAGAGTTGGTCCTTTCTAGGATTAGTGTTAATAATTATTGTGATTTGTATTGGATCGGTAATATGGCTTAAATGCAAAAAATGGTGGTAAAACAGTGAATTTTTTAGTCAAACAGGGTAGATGATGGTGAACTTTCATAACGTTACCGATGTTAAAGCTATCAAGCCATTATTTAAAAAATTTCATCAATCCCTTTTGCAGGCTTATTGGCAAGGCAATATTGGTTATGCATACACTGATAACGCTTTACAACCCAACTCTGCAGTCGTGAATGTTGGTTGTTTCTTTTTTTGTGCAGGTTGCCCCAATCAGGATATGCTCAGCTATATTCCAACAATTTATGGTAACAATTATTTTATTGTTATTGCAGATGATCAAACTTGGCAAAGTTTGATAGAACGGACATATCCCAGTTGTTATGAGAAATTTACCCGTTATAGTTTTTATTCTGAACCATTATTTGAACGCCAAAAACTACAAGCTATCGTTTCACAACTATCTGAAGGTTATCGACTAAAAGCAATTGATGAAAATGATTATCAACAGATTACTTCGCTTGAATGGTCTAAGGACTTATGCAACAATTTTAACGCTTATTCTGAGTTTAGAAAATATGGATTAGGATGTGTTATTTTGAAAGATAATATTATTGTTTCTGGGGCGTCCTCTTATTTGGCATATAATAATTGTATTGAAATAGAAGTCGACACAATAGCGCAACACAGACGGAAAGGTCTTGGTTTGATTTGCTCAGCAAAGTTAATTTTAACCTGTCTGGAACGTCAGATATCACCCAAATGGGATGCACATAATCATGCGTCTTTAAAAATGGCGACTAAACTAGGTTTTATACTAAATAAATCTTATCAAGCTTATCATATTTGGCATTCATGATTAATATAACGTATTATGCAATCTAATCAATTCTATCGTCTTTTTATTGCTGAAAAACCAAGTTTGGCAAGAGCCATTGCTGATGTGTTACCTAAGCCTCATCAAAAAGGTAATGGTTTTATTAAAGCCAGCAATGGGGATATTGTCAGTTGGTGTATTGGTCACTTATTGGAACAAGCTACTCCGGAAGCCTATGATCAACGTTATAAAAAATGGACCATCGCTGATTTGCCTATTGTGCCCGAAAAATGGCTATTAACACCAAAAAGCAGTACTGAAAAACAATTTAATATATTGGTCGATTTGATTAAATCAGCCGGTCAAATAGTGCATGCCGGCGATCCCGATAGAGAAGGGCAATTGCTGGTTGATGAAGTGCTCAATTATTGTCAATTATTACCAGAGAAACGTAAAACTATTCAACGTTGTTTAATTAGTGATTTAAATGCTAGTGCTGTAGAAAAATCGTTGGAACAGTTACGTAGTAACCAAGATTTTATTCCTTTATCGACCTCGGCATTAGCAAGAGCTCGAGCTGATTGGCTTTATGGGATTAATATGAGCCGATTATGTACTATAGCTGGGCAACGCAATGGTTACCGAGGTGTATTATCAATTGGGCGTGTACAAACGCCTGTATTAGGTTTAGTGGTAAGGCGTGATTTAGATATTGAACAGTTTGTTCCTAAATCTTTTTATGAAGTCTATGCCGTTTTAGAAACTAAACATAAAGAGATCTTTAAAGCCAAATGGCAACCGAGTGAGGCTTGTTCCCCTTATCAAGATGAGGAGGGACGAATATTAGTTAAAAAATTGGCTGAGAATGTTTGTCAAAGGATAAAAAATCAAACAGGTATTATCGATAAAGTAAGTAATAAAAAGAAAGAGTTAGCTCCACCAATGCCATTTAATTTATCTACTTTACAAATTGAGATGGCTAAAAAAAATGGATTAAGTGCCCAAGAAGTATTAGATATTTGCCAATCTTTATATGAAAAACATAAATTAATTACCTATCCAAGATCTGATTGTCGATTTTTACCCCAAGATCATTTAAAGCAGATTAATGGCGTAAAATCTGCTATCGAAAATAATTGCCCACAACTGCAAACTGCTGTGGATAATGCTGATTTTACATTACGTTCTAAAGCTTGGAATGATAAAAAAGTCGAAGCTCACCATGCCATTATTCCTACTTTACGCAAAGTCAAAATGAGTAATTTATCAGAGCATGAAAAATCGGTTTATCAAATTATTGCAACGCAGTATCTGGCTCAATTTTATACGGCTTATAAATATGCAGAATTACAAATTGATGTTGATATTGAAGGTGGTAAATTTGTTGCGAAGGCTAATCAAATGCTTGATGAGGGATGGAAAGTATTATTCAGCACTAAAAATAGTCAAAATGAAGGGGAATTAGAGAGTAGTGAAAATAGCCCTTTATTGACTAAATTAGTAAAAAAAGGTGATAGTGTGCAGTGTATTGATGCTGAACTGGTGGACAAACAAACTGTGCCACCAAGGCCATTTACTGATGCTACCTTGCTTTCTGCTATGACTGGTATTGCGCGATTTGTCAAAGATCCTGAAGTAAAAAAAATATTGCGTGAGACAGATGGATTAGGCACTGAAGCAACTAGAGCTGGCATCATTGAACTTTTATTTAAGCGTCAATTTTTAACTCGACAAGGCAAATCTATTCGATCAACGCAAGTTGGCCGGAATTTGATACTTTCAATTCCAGAAACAATGTCTATGCCAGATATGACTGCCCATTGGGAATTACAATTAGATCAAATAAGTAAAAAGGAATTTTCTTATCAGGAATTTATGTGTCAACTAAATTCATCACTGGTGAATTTAGTTGAGCAACTCAGAAATAGTCGATTAAATATTCAATCTTAATTTTCTTGATTTAAAACTGATACTTAAATCCGGTTATTTGTCAGTGTGACATATTACTTATTTTTAATTATTGTTATCGCTCTCTTGCTCATTTTGAACAAAAACTTGCTCGGCAATGGATATATTGATTTTTTGATCATCTTCAATAATAACGGCAAGTTGGTGATTGGCTCGATTAAGGAAATCGTTATCCTTAAGAATCAATCTAAGCATATTGAGTCTTTTTATTACAGGCACAATAAATTGGCTAATAATAATTGTGATGATAAAAATGGTTAATATAGCAATGATTACACTAATAATTTCAGGTGATTTAAAAATAGTGTTGAGATTAGATAGTACAAAAATAATAGCAATAACCGCAGCTATACAGCTCACAACAAATTCTTTAACGAGAAAAAGTTTTAAAGGGTAAATTTTATTTTTCTCAATAGCAAAGTATTGGGTTAATGAATTTAACTGTGTTAAATCAATAATGTTATAAATATCACTATTGATTAAGGATATAGCAATTCTCTCCTTGTTACGATTGCCTGAACGATAAAAACACACTTTTTCCCAGAGTAATTTCTTTTTAATATTGTTTAAATAGTCTTTTTGATATTGTGGCTGTGGTGTTTTTTCTAAAATATCAGTGTACTTAATAATATTTTCAAAATAGTTACTTTTAGGTTTTTTTTTGAAAACAAACGCAATTATTGATAGTGCAAAAATAACGATTAAGTTGAGCCAATTATCATTAAATAATGTACTAAATTCCATTCTATTTATCCTAGTTTAAACAGTTATCATATTGTAACGGATTATGGATAAAACGTGTATCAATTCTACACTAAAATTGTTGCAGTTAAGGCAATAAGTGCTGTTTTTAAGCGTTCAAAGCCATTATTTGCCATAATAGGTTGACTTCTTTTTTTTAAAAGCGTATAACTTGCCCGCCTTTGGGCTTTTCTTACTTTTTTAACTATTAGGTGGTTAAAAATGAGGGTTAGGGAAAGTTGAAACGCAAAGGGTTTAGTTCAGTTTACAGGAGAAATATGGACGCTCATTCGGGTCACCCCAACAGCTGGGGAGACAAATTAAAACAAATCACCATCGGTTAATGACCTGTCTAAATATTCATTTTTTCAGTTCACAAGCCGAAAATTGATAAACGGTAACGGTGAACGATATGCATTTTTCTACACGCTATCACATAAATTCAAAACATCATTGCGCACATACACATATGCTATGTGTTTTATATCTGTCTGAAAAACATTTAGAACCACCGAGTTGTATCTAATACACATTTAATTTTCTTATTACTAATAAATTTTTGCGACATACCAACCTACAAGGTTAGTTTTGCTATGCAATAAATTTATGGTTGTTCACAAATTTTGATTGTCTATAGTTGATTTGCCAACTAGATGACGGGATCTTTTTGTCAAAAAATGATGAGTTAAGGTACAAAAGATGACAAAACATACATCAAATATAAATAACGAAAATCAAGTCGGCGTGAAAGCAATTAAAGAGGCGCAAAATAGTCTTGAAACTATTTTGTCTAAATATCAAACCAGCCTCTCTGGCTTAACGCAAGAAAATGCGAAAGAACGAATCGAACAATATGGAAAAAATGAAGTCGCACGAGAAAAAGTTCCTTCTTTTATTGTGCAATTATTGATGGCTTTTAATAATCCTTTCATTTTTGTATTACTAATTTTAGCCATTGTCAGTTTTATTACTGATTATTGGTTACCTTTACAAAAAGGTGAAGAAACCGATTTAACAAGTATTATTATCATATTAACGATGGTGACACTTAGTGGTTTATTACGATTTTGGCAAGAGTTCAGATCGAATAAAGCAGCGGAAGCATTAAAATCGATGATTCGCACAACCGCTACCGTGTTAAGGCGTCCACATAAAGATATGAATCCTGAACATTACGAAATTCCGTTGAATGAAATCGTGCCAGGGGATATTGTTTATTTGTCGGCTGGTGACATGATACCGGCTGATATTCGGTTAATTGAGTCTCGTGATTTATTTGTGAGTCAAGCAGTGTTAACCGGTGAATCCATTCCCGTTGAAAAATACGATACATTAGGCGCCGTTTCACAAAAAAATAGTGATCAGGTTAATCAAGCAGATATATCTAAAGGTAATATTCTTGATGTGAACAATGTTTGCTTTATGGGAACCAATGTAGTGAGTGGAACGGCAAAAGCAATTGTTGTGGCTACTGGGGCAGATACCCACTTTGGTTCATTGGCTAAATCTATTGTTGGATCTCGCGCTGAAACCTCATTTGACCGAGGTGTGAACAGTGTAAGTTGGTTACTGATTCGTTTTATGCTTATTATGGTACCAATTGTCCTTTTAATAAATGGGTTTTCTAAAGGGGACTGGGGCGAAGCTACACTATTTGCATTAGCTGTTGCTGTCGGGTTAACGCCAGAAATGTTACCAATGATTGTTAGTGCAAATCTAGCTAAAGGTGCGGTTGGCATGGCAAAACGAAAAGTGGTGGTAAAACGTTTAAATGCCATCCAAAACTTTGGAGCGATGGACATTTTATGTACAGATAAAACAGGTACATTAACACAAGATAAAATCATTTTAGAACATCACTTAGACATTAATGGGCAGGTTGATCCCTCTGTTTTACAACTGGCATGGCTCAATAGCTACTATCAAAGTGGAATGAAAAACTTGATGGATAAAGCAATCATTCGTTTTGCTGAAGAAAAAACCAGTGTTAAAAAAGTGGGTGTTGGCCTTTATAAAAAAATTGATGAATTGCCGTTTGATTTTGTCCGTCGCCGTTTATCCGTTGTGGTACAAAATGCTGATGATAGTCATTTAATGATTTGTAAAGGGGCAGTTGAAGAGATGCTGTCTATTTCGAGTTATGTTTATGAAAATGGTGAATATTTACCATTAGACGATAACCGTAAACAAGCGCTGATTGAACTTGCTCATAATTATAATAAAGATGGATTTAGAGTATTAGCCGTTGGTGTAAAAAATATTGCCGTAGGCGAAACAAAAAATCAATACAATGTGCAAGATGAAAAAGCATTAGCAATTCGTGGTTTTTTGACGTTTTTAGATCCACCAAAAGAGAGCGCATATGAAGCTATTTCAGCATTAAATGAACATGGTGTTGCCGTTAAAGTGTTAACAGGCGATAACGAGATTATCACTATTAAAGTGTGTCGCGAAGTGGGATTAGAGCCAGGGATTCCATTGTTAGGAACTGAAATTGAAAAAATGGATGATAATCAGCTCAAAGTACAAATAGAACAACGCACAATCTTTGCTAAGTTAACGCCATTACAAAAATCACGTATTATTCGATTATTACAGGATAATGGTCATACGGTTGGGTTTTTAGGGGATGGGATTAATGATGCACCTGCACTGCGTGATGCCGATGTTGGTATTTCAGTGGACACAGCTACTGATATTGCTAAAGAGTCAGCCGATATCATTTTGCTTGAGAAAAGCTTACTTGTACTAGAAGAAGGTGTAATTTGTGGACGCGAAACGTTCGGTAATATTATGAAATACCTAAATATGACCGCAAGTTCTAACTTTGGTAACATCTTTTCTGTATTAGTGGCTAGTGCATTTCTACCATTTTTACCCATGCTCGCGATTCATTTATTAATTCAAAACTTATTATATGATATTTCGCAATTATCATTACCTTGGGATAAGATGGATGAAGAGTTTTTACAAAAACCTCGAAAATGGGATGCGTTAAATATTAGACGCTTTATGATCTGGATTGGGCCAACATCGTCTATTTTTGATATTACCACTTATGCTCTTATGTGGTTTGTGTTTAGTGCGAATAGCATTGAAGCTCAGGCTTTATTCCATTCCGGTTGGTTTATAGAGGGGTTACTTTCCCAAACGCTTGTTGTTCATATGCTTAGAACGCAAAAAATTCCTTTTGTACAAAGCACAGCCGCTTTCCCTGTGATAGTGATGACATTATTTATTATGGCTATTGGTATTTATATACCTTTTTCACCGCTAGGGAGCCTAATTGGGCTTGAGCCTTTACCGTGGACATATTTTCCTTGGCTAATTGCAACGCTATTTAGTTACTGTTGTGTCGCTCAATTAATGAAACGTATTTATATAAAACGTTTTGGCCAATGGTTTTAAATTTATTATGTCAATATAAGTGATGTAAGTATTACATCACTTATATCATCAATTCAATTAAGCCATGTAAAGCCTAAATACTCGTCGTTTGGGACTATAAATACAAAGGTTGATTTTTTAAATAAAACCACTATATTATAAAATTAGATTATATAACAATAATAAGAAGGAAATATACATGAAGACACCACATAAAAATTCAATTATGCTAATTAAAAGCCGTAAACAGAAAAAAACACAAGAACAATTGGTGAAAAGTAGCTAATCATATCGTAGATAGTATTATAATAAACCCCAGAATTTGGGGTTTATTTTTTTAGTTCAACAATCGATGTATTCGAAACATAGATTCAATTTGCTAGTCAGACGCTTTTTTTAGTATTTCATAAAGTTCATCTTTTAATTTTAATTTTTGCTTTTTCAATGTTTCTAACATTTCAGTTGTATCGACAGCAATGCCTGATTCAATGTTTTTAATTTTTTGATCTAATTCATTATGCTCATCAAATAATTTTTGAAAGTGTAAATCAGTACTTTTTAATTTTGAGATTAATTCTCGATATTCAGGGAACATAGTAACTCCTTATTTCTACTTGATAAAATAATAATAATAGCAGTTATTGCTGTTTCAGCTTACAATATTCTTAGTTGTTTTAATAGCAATTTTTATGAGGATTAATCCATGAGTGAATCGATTGTTATTGCAAAAAGTGATAGTAAAGATTTGTCTATTCTTGCTTCAATGGCAAATCGACATGGTTTGATAACAGGTGCGACTGGAACAGGTAAAACCGTCACGTTGCAAAAAATGGCCGAGAGCTTTTCACAAATTGGTGTACCGGTTTTTTTAGCCGATGTTAAGGGTGATTTAACTGGTATTGGTGAAAAAGGGGTTTTGACGCCTAAATTACAAGCTCGCTTAGATAATATTCACGTTTCAAACTGGACCCCCGATTCCTGTCCTATGGAATTATGGGATGTTTTTGCTCAGAAGGGAATACCTGTTCGCAGTACTGTTTCTGATATCGGACCGATTCTGCTAGCAAGATTATTGAACCTTAATGATACCCAAGCGGGCGTGTTACAGCTTATTTTTAAAATTGCTGATGATAACGGTTTACTTTTAATTGATTTTAAAGATCTACGTTCACTGATTCAGTTTATTGGCGATAACGCAAAAAAATTTACAACTCAATATGGTAATATCTCTGCATCCTCGATTGGTGCTATTCAGCGTAGTTTATTGACGCTTGAGCAACAAGGAGCAGAATTTTTCTTAGGTGAACCTATGCTTGAGATTGCAGATCTAATGCAAATCAATGATCAAGGGCGTGGCGTTGTAAATATTTTGTCTGCAGAAAAATTATATAATTCGCCAAAACTCTACTCGGTGTTTTTATTATGGCTATTATCAGAACTTTTTGAGCATCTGCCCGAAGTTGGCGATCTTGAAAAGCCTAAACTTATTTTCTTTTTTGATGAAGCGCATCTACTATTTAATGATACTTCACCGGCATTACTCGAAAAAATAGAGCAAGTGGTGCGCTTAATTCGTTCTAAAGGCGTTGGGGTTTATTTTGCGACGCAAAATCCTACCGATATTCCCGATACAGTACTTGGTCAATTAGGTAATCGAGTGCAACATGCGTTACGTGCCTTTACCCCTAAAGATCAAAAGGCTGTTAAGGTTGCAGCTCAAACAATGCGAGCTAATCCAAGTTTTGATACAGAAAAAGCCATTATGGAACTTGGGGTTGGGGAAGCATTGATCTCGTTTCTCGATGAGAAAGGTCGCCCCAATATGGTAGAACGTGCATTTGTTATTGCACCCTGTTCACAAATGGGCCCTATGCCAGAAGATAAACAAGCCGCCATCATCCATGACTCACCATTCTATAAAAAATATTCGCAAACATTCGATCGAGAGTCTGCTTATGAAAAAATTCAGGCTGGTTTTAGCTTTAATAATTCAACTACCAACCAATTTGAATCTAAACAACAAGGTGATCAAACTGAAGCAAACCAACAAAACCATGGTGGCATAATGGATGTGCTGAGTTCTTTGATTTTTGGTAGCAAAGGACCAAAAGGCGGACAACACGATGGATTAGCACAGCAAGTCGTTAAAAGTGCAACCAGACAAGTTGTGAATCAAATTGGCAAACAAATTACCCGTGGGATTTTGGGTGGATTTAAAAAGTAACTAAACTAAAAACGATGATTGGTTACAATTAGAAAGCAAAATTAGGAGTATTTGCATGTTAAAGTTGTTTATTGAGTGGTATAAAAGGCGATTTAGTGATCCTCATGTTGTTTCATTAATGGCTGTGATCATTTTTCTTTTTTTTATCATCTATTTTTTCAATAAAATATTGTTACCGATTTTAATTGCTATCGTGCTTTCTTATTTACTCAATACACCTGTCAATTATCTGAATAAAAGAAAGGTCCCAAGAACATTAGCGGTTATCATTGTTTTACTTGTTTTTATTTTGATCGTTTTAGCAGGATTTATGATCTTAGTTCCGTTAGTTTGGCAACAAGGTGTGAGTCTTATTACCAATATTCCAAATATGTTGAATTTTACTAATAACTTTCTCACTTCATTGCCACAACATTATCCTGAATTGATTGATGTTGGGCTGTTTGATTCAATTATTCAAGGTATTACCAATAAGTTTGTACAAACAGGTAATTCGTTATTGCAGTTTTCAATAGTGTCGTTATTCGGGTTGGTATCGGTAGTTATTAATGCAGTACTGGTACCTATTATGATGTTTTTTCTATTAAAAGATAAAACTAAAATATGGGGATACTGTTCTAAAATTTTACCAAGAAATCGTAGCATTTTAAACCAAGTTGCTGCTGAAATGGATTTGCAAATATCTAATTATATTGTAGGTAATGTGTTACATATTATTATTTTAGCGGTGTGTGTTTATATTCCTTTTTGGTACTTTGGTTTAGATTATGGTTTATTGCTTGCAGTAATTGTTGGTCTTTCTGTTTTAGTGCCTTATATTGGTATTATTATTTCAAGTATTCCAGTTGTTTTAATTGCCCTTTTCCAATGGGGCATTAGTGCTGAATTTGGGTATTTGATTTTCTTTTATGTTTTAATCCAAGCATTAGATGGTAATTTGCTTGTGCCATGTCTATTTTCTGAAAAACTTAATCTTCATCCTTTAGTCATTATTGTCGCTGTAATAGTATTTGGTGGATTATGGGGATTTTGGGGAATATTTTTTGCTATACCTTTAGCGACGTTAGTCAAAGCTATTATTAATGCCTGGCCAAAAACCGAAGAATTAAATACTAATGAAGTAAAGCAAGAGAAAGCAGATTAATGATTTAATCTGCTTTTTAAATTATTGAGCGTGGTTTTTAAGATAATCTAAAACCACTTCGTGATGGTTGCTAGTTTTGAAATCTTCAAAGACTTTTTCAATCTTGCCATCTTTACTAATTAAAAAACTAATACGGTGTATGCCATCGTATTTTTTACCCATAAACTCTTTTTCACCCCACGTACCAAAAGCTTGGCAAACTTCATGATTTTCATCAGAAAGCAACGTAAAGTTTAATAATTCTTTTTCAGCAAAGCGTGATAATTTTTCTGGCTTATCAGTACTAATTCCAATTATCACCACATTGTATTTTTTAAACTCATCTATAGCGTCACGTAAATTACAGGCTTGTACTGTACAACCGGGTGTCATCGCCTTTGGATAAAAATAAATCAAAATACGTTGACCTTTAAAATCTTTCGAACTTATTAATTCTCCATCTTGATCTGGTAGCGAAAACTGAGGGGCTTTTTCACCTTCTTTTAGTGGATTAACCATATGTTTGTTACCTATGTTAATAGTTTAATATTTTCATTGATAGTAGTATTAATACTCTTTGTTTTTTTGTTTGCTAATGCTGCTAAAAAAACGCGTTGCTGCATCGATGGTTTTATTGATTTCTGTATTAGAATGCTTAAGTGACATAAATCCAGCTTCGAAGGCCGAAGGAGCGAAATAGATGCCTTCTTCGAGCATATAATGATAGAATTTTTTGAATAATTCAATATCACAATTCATTACATCTTGATAAGTGGTTACTTCATCAGCAGTTGTAAAAAATAATCCAAACATTGCGCCAACATGATTGACGACTAAAGGAATATCGTATTGTTTTGCTGCCGATAATAAGCCATTTGCTAGCATCGTTGTTTTTTCATCAAGATCATCATAAATACCGACATCGGTTAACTTGGTTAAGGTAGTAAATCCTGCTGCCATCGCTACCGGATTACCAGACAGTGTTCCTGCTTGGTAAATTGGTCCTGTCGGTGCAAGTTGATTCATTATTTCTGCACGACCACCAAATGCACCAACCGGCATTCCTCCACCAATAATTTTGCCTAAGCAAGTTAGATCTGGCGTTATACCATAATACTCTTGCGCACCACCAAGTGCTATTCTAAAACCAGTCATGACTTCATCAATAATTAATAAACTATTGTATTGATTACAAAGATCTCGAAGGCCTTGTAAAAATGCTTTGTTGGCGGGTATGCAGTTCATATTTCCTGCAACCGGTTCAACAATTATGGCGGCAATGTCATTAGGGTATTGTTCAAATTGTTTTTTTACTGATTCAAGACAATTATAATCACATACAAGTGTATGCTTAACAAAATCATTTGGAACACCTGGGGAAGTCGGATGACCAAATGTAAGCGCTCCAGAACCTGCTTTTACAAGTAAATAATCGGCATGTCCATGGTAGCAGCCTTCAAATTTGATAATTTTATCTCGACCGGTAAAACCTCGAGCAAGGCGAATAGCGCTCATTGTGGCTTCAGTTCCAGAATTCACCATTCGTAGCATTTCTATTGAAGGCATCAGCTCGGTGACAAGCGTCGCTAATTTAGTTTCAATCTCGGTTGGTGCGCCAAAACTTAATCCGTTGTGTACCGCATGGATAACGGCATTCGCAACATCTGGATCGTTATGACCCAAAATCATTGGCCCCCATGAACCAACATAATCGATGTAGGCCTTGTCATCGACATCATAAATATAAGCGCCATTGGCTCGCTCAATAAATAGCGGTGTACCCCCAACGCCATTAAATGCTCGAACCGGTGAATTAACGCCACCTGGCATAACCGATAAGGCTTGTTTGTAACATTTTTCAGATTTGAATTTATTTATCATAATCATGTTTTTTTGATAAAAATTTGTTGCAGTATTTATTCATAAAATGAACTTAAATTCAAGATGATTAGAATAAATTTATCGAATAGCAGTTTCCATTTTGTATTTTGTTGTAGCAAAGGTATATAATAACAACAATTAAATTAGGAGAAAAAAATGAGCGATGCTTTACCGATTAATTTTACAGATGCCGCTGCAAATAAAGTCAAATCATTAGTAACAGAAGAAGAAAACCCGAATCTTAAATTAAGGGTATATATAACTGGTGGGGGTTGTAGTGGCTTTCAATACGGTTTTACCTTTGATGAAAAAGTCAATGAAGATGATCTAGCCATCGAAAAAAATGGTGTTGCATTGGTGATTGATCCCATGAGCCTGCAATATCTTGTTGGTGGCACTATTGATTATGTTGAAGGCTTACAAGGTTCACGATTTGTTGTTGATAACCCGAACGCAACAACTACGTGTGGCTGTGGCTCATCGTTTAGTGTTTAAATTGTCATTATTCTTTATCCATTTTATTTTGTCAGGTTGAATTAAATAATGTTTAATGAGTAAAATTGTTCAATTTTGATGTAGAAGATTAAATATTCTTTAAAAATGTGACAAACATTGAGCAGTTGATCAATTATTTTGATTTTTTTGTTGACGTGAAAATTAAGATGGGTAAAATGCACAGCATTCAAAACGCACTTACATTTAAGTAATTAGTTTTGAGCCCGGGTGGTGAAATCGGTAGACACAAGGGATTTAAAATCCCTCGGCCTTTTTGGCCGTGCGAGTTCAAGTCTCGCCCCGGGCACCATTTAAAACACTTCTCATGCGGGAATAGCTCAGTTGGTAGAGCGCAACCTTGCCAAGGTTGAGGTCGCGAGTTCGAACCTCGTTTCCCGCTCCAAATATAAATTTTTATCGATTAAGCAAGCAATAAGCATAAATTAAAATAACACTTGGTATATTTCTTCTTTTATTTTAAGTGTTTAAAAAACAACTCAAATAAATTTAATGCTAATTTGATTATCAAACTGTAAGCCAGCGTAAAATTCCAATGAATGAAGTTTGGCTAATCGGTTGTTATCAGTCTCTGCTTATGTAAAATTTAGCAAGAAACTGATAATCTTATTGGTCAAAATCAATAGAAATATTTATGCCTGTGTATGATTAAACGTTAATAGATTATTGTTTATTTTTTTCGTTCATTAAAAACTTGATGAGCCGTCTTTAATGCACTGGTGACTTTAGGAAAGCCAACATAAGGCAAGCAATGCACACAAATATCTAAAACTTGTTCCTCTGTTAATCCGGCATTAAGTCCTCCGTGAATATGCATTTTTAATTCATCTTCAACACATCCTTGCGTGATTAACGAAGAAATGGTGATTAATTGTTTTTGTAGTAAAGATAAACTTTTTCTACTATAAATGTCACCATAAGCAAAATCACAGATATATTCATCAAATTTAGGTGCAAGTTGAGCATTTTGTGTTAGTCCATTTGCACCTAATTCACCGTATAGTTGTTCAATATTGTTAAGTCCGTTTTCATGTCTTGATTGAGTCATTTAAATACTCCTTTTAATCTTCATTATTTAATTGATGAGGGATTTTTTGTCGTTTTTATCATGTATGAAAGATTTTTAGCCATTTAATCGCTTAGCAGTTAGCTTAAGCCTACATATACTGAATACTGCTTAGCGCTATTTTATGTGTCTAAATCTATCATCGTATATCCATTTTATTTATTTTTTATGATCTATCGCAAGGTAATATTGATAAATTGCGATTTTGATGTTACAGATTTATGCAACCGCTAGTTTATATAAACTAAATGTTGTTTGTATTGGACAAAAGCTTAGAAGTTACCCTTTTTGGGTTACTGAAGATTTTTAATATCCTTATAGGGCGATGTACCAAACAGACGTTTATACTCCCGATTAAATTGCGTTTGGCTTTCATAACCGACCTCAAGTCCGGCACTATTAGCATGATAATTTTCTGACAACATTAAACGACGAGCTTCATAAAGACGTAACTGTTTTTGATATTGTAATGGGCTTAACGTGGTCACCTGTTTAAAATGACGATGAAAAGTCGCTAATGACATATTGGCTTTTTCGGCTAAAGCTTCAACAGTAATGGGTTGTTTATAGTGATTTTTTAGCCAATCAATTGTTGAAGCAATTTGATGGCTTTGTGTGCCTTTTGTATTGATAGAACGCAAGTGTTGCCCGAAAGGTCCAATAAGCAGTAAATAATGGATTTCTTTGATGATCATTGGGGCTAATATCGAAATTTGTTCAGGCTTATCAAGTAATTGGATCAATCGAAAAAAAGCGGTGAGTATGTCTAATTCAACTTTTTTTATACTAATTCCTTTGAAAGCAATGGCTTTAATATTGGCTAACTGTGGATACTCAGTGATGAGTTGGTTGATAATTTGCGTATTAAGGTATAAGGCAAGGGATAAAAACGGTTTTGTTTGCGATGCAATTGTTATAGAGTTTACTGCTGGAATATCAACTGAGGTAACGAGATAATCGCCTTCACCATAAATGTGTTGTTCGGTGCCAATTAACGAGCGTTTACTCCCTTGAATAATAATAGATACTAGTGGTTGGTAGAAGCAGTTTTCGTTATAATCTGTCATGTCACGGCGATAAATACCCAAACCATTTATCGCAGTAGGGTAGTCACCCGCAGTTTGAGCCCATCGTAACATATGTTGTTTTACTTGCTGATTTATTGTGGTCAGTTCACTGTTTAGATCGCTTCTTTTCATTAGATTTCCTTAACATTCACCCAAACATAGTGAGAACTATTTTAAAGCTTATCAGTAAAAATAATATTGTAACTGAAATTATTAGGCAAGAATTTAATAGAATTGTGTCTATTGATAATTAATTGATATGTTTATAGTAACGCATAGATAATCTTTAATTAACTAATGGGATTGTTATGAGAAAATTATCAATAACATTATTAATCACAACAATGATTGTGACTTGTTTTTCAATCCGAATTTACGCTAAGGAGAATAATGCTATGTCGCAAAAAGTGACCAAAAATGGTACACAGGCTTCCATCAAAGGCTCAGATAAATTTTTTACAGGTGATGTAAGAATCGATCCTCTATTTCCTGCTACGAGTCCATCTCGGACCTCTGGCGCTTATGTGACATTTGAACCCGGTGCTCGTTCAGCATGGCATACTCATCCATTAGGGCAAACTTTAGTCGTCACTTCCGGTGTTGGCTTTACTCAAGAATGGGGCGGTCCTATTGTCGAAATTCATCCTGGAGATGTAATTACTTGCCCACCGGGTGTAAAACATTGGCATGGTGCATCACCACACAATGCTATGACTCATCTTTCCGTGGTTGAGGAACTGGATGGTAAAAATGTTGAATGGTTAGAAAAAGTGACCGATGAACAATATTACGATAAAAAGTAATTATTGAGCAAATAGTGAAGTTAACTTATTCATTTGCATCATTAATCAATGTTTATACTATTAGTTTATACGTAATTTTTTAAGTATAAAAGTGACCGTATGGTAGTCACTTTTATTTTGCTTAGCTTGTTTTAGCAGGAAACACTATGCAAAAAATAGTTCGTGTCATTATTTCTTTTTTTATGATATGGAGTTTATCAACAATTTGTGAGGCATCAACTATGGATAACCATCAATTAACCGTAAAACAACAATTTATTATTCCTATTGCAGCCTTTACCGCTCAAGGTGATATGCCTAAGCTAAAAGTGTCATTAATAGAAGGATTAGATAATGGTTTAACGATAAACGAAATTAAAGAAGTACTTGTTCAAATGTATGCTTACACTGGCTTTCCGCGTAGTTTAAATGCTATTGGAACTTTTAAGCAACTTTTGGATAAGCGTCATCAAAACGGCATTAAGGATATGATGGGTAAAGAGCCTGATCCCTTACCCACTAATAAAACCAGTTTGCAGTTAGGTACCGAGATTCAGACTTATTTAGTCGGACAGCCTGTTTCTGGCGGCTTGATGGATTTTGCTCCTGCGATTAATCAGTTTTTAAAAGCTCACTTATTTGGTGATATTTTTGGACGTAATAATATTGATTATCAAAGCCGTGAAATTGCAACTATTGCTGCATTAGCGAGCCTTGGTGGTGTTGATAGTCAACTTCAATCACACATACATATGGCGATGAACATAGGTTTAACTCAAGCTCAAATCCGTGAAGTTAGAGATATATTACAATCTAAAGTTGGTAATGAGCAAGCTGATGTATTAGCTCAGGCATTCGTCAATGTTTTGAAATAAACAGGCGTTAAGGAGACAAATAATGAAGCAAAATTCACAAAAGGTTATTGTCATAACAGGTGCATCGAGTGGTATTGGTGAAGCTACAGCCAAGTTACTTGCAGCCCAAGGTAATAAAATTGTATTAGGCGCAAGGCGTAAAGATAAACTTGAGAAAATCGTTGCTGAGATCTCTTCTGCTGCTGGCATTGCGACTTATCAATTAACGGATGTGACAAAACGAAATGATGTTGATATGTTAGCGAAAAAAGCGCTGGATGAATATGGTCAAATTGATGTTTGGATCAATAATGCCGGTTTAATGCCACAATCGACTTTTGATAAATTAAAAGTCGATGAATGGGAAAAAATGATCGATGTTAATATTAAAGGAACTTTATATGGCATTGCAGCGGCATTATTACCGATGCGACAAAAGAAACAAGGTCATTTTATTAATATTTCATCTATAGCTGGGCATATAACTCATCCTGGCGGTGGTGTTTATAGTGCAACAAAATCTGCGGTGTTAGCTATTAGTGATAGTTTAAGACAAGAAGAAGCCTTGGCAAAGAGTAATATACGAGTCAGTGTAATATCACCCGGTGCAATTGCAACAGAGCTTACTCATACTATTACCGACCAAGATATTAAGCCCGCGATTGATAAACTTTATCAACAAGTCGCTATTGCCCCAGAACGCATTGCTCAAGTGATTGCTTTTACTATTAATTCACCTGTAGATACTACTTTGAATGAGATTATCATTCGTCCTAGTTGTCAGCAAGTTTAGCTAAGTAAACAGGCTATTTTTTGATATGGATTTTACGCTTTAATTAAAATTAAAAAGCGTAAAAATCCATATCGTTATATAAAAAGTTGGTTTGAATTCAATCCGATAGTTTATCGTCTTTTTTTAATAAAGGCATATAAACAAACAGCGCAGTGATCAAGATAAATGTTGCAAATGTATAAGCTTTGGATTGCCCGTTCATTTTATTAGCCCACATGGAAAAATATTCACCACCAATGACAGCAAAACCAAAGTACCAAATTAAAATGGCTAGCGTTGCACCGACTAAATAAATCACTTGTCCATTCACAAATCGAGATTTGTTGATGGATGCAAACATATAAAGCGAAGCAAATAGACAGACTAAACCGGTAAGTAATTCACCTATAATTATTACCCAATATCCAATTAAATGGAGCGTTGTATTACTGATCGCTCTAGACGTCATAGCAGGACTTCCCGAAAAAAATGGTTCCATCGTATCCATCGATAATACACTTTTTACAAAGGCATAATTAGTATTAAAATCAATAATATTGTCATATCCGACCAATACACAAAAAAAACCAACGGTAAAGGCAATTGTTGCTTTTAAAAGTTGTTGAATTCCAATTAAATTTAATAAATCTTTCACATCCAAACCTTTTTAATATTCAATAAAATTTGTCAATCACGTGCTGTTATTGACACCAGAACGTCACAATTTACACTTAGGTAATTGACAAATCAATACAAACAAATGATTTAGTGATAAGCCTGATATATACTCGAATTAATCAAAGAAATATTATCAGGTATTAAAAATAAAAAAACGAAGAGTTGAACGTTGATAGAAACATTTTAATAACAGCTAATGTTGCTATTTTTTTTATTTATTAGTAGCATGACTGGGCTCGCTTAGTCAAAATATTTTAACGTGAAACTATTTTTCTCAATCATGCAAATAGTAAAAGATGACTAGTGATGTTATTCGTTAAATCAGTCATTTTATTTTCAAATTAATTAGCAAGTTATACCTATCAAGTAAATCGATTTTAACCCATTAAAGATTAAGTAACTTTTATTTTTTTACATAATATTACAAAGTGTGTCTGGAGGTTAGGTATGTATTTATTAGAGATGGCCCCCAAGTTTTTGTTGGCCTTAGTCATTTTACTTATTTATGTCAAATTGTCTGGTAAAAGTCAAATTGCCCCTATGTCTCAGTTAGATCAGGTTGGGAGTATGGTCATTGGTGCGCTTGTTGGTGGTGCTTTACTTAGTCCAACTGTCTCTGCTTTACAAGCTTCTGGACTTGTCGCCATTTGGGCTGGATTATTAGTTTTAATTCGATTTATTAAATCAAAAAATTCACATTTAAGAGATGCGATTGATGGTACGCCTATTCGGTTAGTTAAAAATGGGAAGTTATTAACCGATAACTTTATCAAAGCCAATTTACCCGTTAGAGATTTTGAAACCTTAATCAATATACAGGGAATTTGTACTTTTACTGAATTAAAACATGTCTGGTACGAATTGAATGGATCATTAACTATTATCAAAAACGGTGAAAAAGATATCGCCGTACTTGTGATTGAGGAAGGAAAAATAAGCCAAGAAAACTTGAAAGAATTAAATAAAAACGAAGATTGGGTTGAAGAGGAAATTAAGAAACAGGGTTATGAAAAATCAGAAGACATTTTCTGTGCTGAATGGTTTGATAATAAATTAATTATTTATCCTTACGATAAAGTAAATAAATAAGCATAATTTATTGATTTTATTTTATAAATAGGTGGATAAATAACTATCCACCTTAATAAATTCTAACGTAATTGGCTATCTTTACTACCACGTCGATTATATAAATTTGCCGTCTTAGCTAAAGTTTTATCTATATTTTGCTGGCAAACTAAGCAATATTGAACCCCCGGTAAAGCTAATTGCCGTGCTTCGGGTATAGGATCACCACATTCAATACAAAAATGAGCACTTTCTAAACCTTGATTTAATTGACGCCTTGCGTTTTCTATTGCATCTGCAATAGTACCTTCAATTTGTTGATTAACTGCATCATCCGATGCCCAGCCACTTGCCATGATGGAATTCCCCCCTTACAACTCAATATGGTGATAATTTAATCATTTTCAAGTAAAAAAAAGTGATTAATAATAGAGATGTTTGCAGTAATGGTGGTATTATGTAACTGGCAACGCTTTTAATTAATATCGTTTAATTGGAGGTTTATATGCAACAATATGAACAAGCAACTTTTGCAGGTGGTTGTTTTTGGTGTATGGTAAAACCTTTTGATAAATATGAAGGTGTAATTGATGTGGTGTCAGGATACACGGGGGGGCAAGTAGCTAATCCTACTTATCAACAAGTTTGTCAAGGTGATACAGGTCATACCGAAGCGGTTTTAATCACTTTTGATCCGAAAAAAATTAGCTATAAAACGTTGTTGAATATTTTTTGGCAACAAATTGATCCAACTGATGCAGGCGGTCAATTTGCTGACAGAGGCGATTCTTATCGTCCCGTTATTTTTTATCATAATGAATTTCAGCATAAACTCGCGCTAGAATCTAAACAGGCATTGGAAGACAGTCACCGATTTTCTAGTCCTATTCAAGTAAAGATAGAACCTGCTGTCGTATTTTATCCAGCAGAAGAGTATCATCAAAACTACTATAAAAAACAATCACAACATTATGACCGTTATTATCAACTCTCTGGACGTTCTCACTTTATATCCAAACATTGGTTAGATAAAAACAGTCCAAAGGTAAATAAATAATGCAAAATTATCCTCAATATAGTGCTTGTCAAAAATGGAACCATTGGCTATCTGCGATATTGGTTTGTATGGTGGTATCACTGTTACTATTTAAAATCACTTTGTCGCAATTTTTAGGCGGAATGTTTTCTATTTATTTACTGCATAAATCTTTTGGCGTAGTGGTATTTTTATTGACGATTTGGCGCATTTATATCAACATCAAACAGGGCGTACCTAATGTTTTGCCCTATGATAAAAAATTACAACGAATTTTGTCAAAATCAATACAAGGATTTATCTATATTTTATTGCTTTTAATTCCATTGTCGGGGTATTTGATGAGTAGTCATGATCTTAATGTTTTTGGGGTCATCTCAATTCCTGCTATCGATATGCCAAACGCGGGGTATATGTTTTTTCATCGTGCTCATCTGTTAGGTTGCTATTTGTTAGCAATATTTTTGGTTTTACATATTGCAGGAGCCTTGTATCATTATTTCGGGATGAGAGATAAAGTATTACAATCGATGCTGTAAAGCCAATTTTTACCATTAATTGATGTTTAACTCTTTAAAATAGTTAGGTGCATTATGAATAAGTTAATGAAAGAAAAAGCAGTGTCAGCATTGAGTCCGATGCAATATTATGTTACTCAACAAAATGGTACTGAGCCGCCTTTTGAAAATGAATTCAATGCAAATCACCAAGATGGTTTATATGTCGATATAGTCTCGGGAGAGCCATTATTTACCTCCTTAGATAAATTTGATTCTGGTTGTGGTTGGCCAAGTTTTAGTAAACCGATTGATAACAAAAGCATTATTGAAAAACTAGATCAAAGTCATGGCATGCATCGTACTGAAGTGCGTTCACTAAAAGCCGATTCCCATCTTGGTCATGTTTTTGAGGATGGTCCTAAAGCATTAGGAGGATTACGCTATTGTATCAATTCTGCCGCTTTACGCTTTATACCGAAAGAACAACTTCAAGCAGCAGGTTATGGTCAATACTTACCGCTTTTTGAGTAATTTGAATAATTTTAATCCTATCATCGTATCGACGATTGGTAGGATTTTCAGCTTTTTTCTAAACGCTCTCACTGGTTTCGACTATACTTTAATGACATATGTGAATAGGAAAGCTTAATTCTGAAATAGAATTATCCTGTTAACTTTTGGATTAAATATTGACTGATATCAAGATAAATATTTTTAGCGCAATGCTGATGAGTTTTTGGCTTAATAATTTTTTGTTTTTAGTAATTAGGTAGAAGCAAAGTTATGATATTTAATCTTTCTTTATGACAAACTACATTGAGATGATTAAAATAGAGATAAAAAGCTTAATTATTTTGCCTACGTGTTTACTGAATGATGCGCAAAAATAATTTTTAAAATACTTGTTATCTCTATCATTAAGGATGAACAATATAAAAATTGCTAGCTAATTCTTACGTTTAAATAAAACATAGCTGATAATTAAAAAAACTAAACTGGTTAACATTGATCCTATCACAGGATAGATACCCATAACGATACTTGCTTGTGCAAAAAGATTATCGGCAATATAGAAGATAAATCCAAAACTTATCCCAATGATGACACGTACTCCCATCGATACGCTACGTAAAGGCCCAAAAATAAACGAAAGTGCTAATAACATCATGACTGCAACAGAAATCGGTTTAATAAGTTTTTTCCAGAAAAGTAGATCATAATATTTAGTGTCTTGACCTGAACTTTTTAAATATTGGGCGTATTGGTAAAGTCCAGAAGCAGATAGTGAATCAGGATCGAAAGCAACAATATTAAGTTTGTCTGGTGTGATGTTTGTTTTCCATGGCATCGATACCATATTATTACCAATTATTTTGTTTGGTTGGTTTAGTTCATTTCTTTCAATTTGCAATAAAGTCCATATGTTATCCTTAAATACAGCACTTTCGGCATGAGTAATTGATAATAATTTATTATTATCTACTGAATAAATATCAATATTAGAGATGGAGTTATCATTATTGACATGGCCGATAAATACATAATCGTTGCCATCTTTTGCCCACAGACCATTTTGTTGTGCCATTAATGAATTTCCATATAATTTTTCAGATCGCATATTACGAGCAGTTTGTTCACTCACGGGAGCAACCCATTCACCAATCGCCATTGTTAAAATCACTAATGGTAATGCTGTTTTCATCACGGCTAATGCTATTTTAAAACGACTAAATCCAGACGTTTCCATGACAATTAGCTCACTACGAGACGCTAATATACCTAAACCTATTAATGCACCTAGTAATGCAGCCATAGGGAAAAAAATCTCTAAATCTTTTGGTACCATTAATAAAGAATAGATACCCACAGCAAAAGCATCATAGTCAACTTTTATTTTTCTTAATTGGTCGATAAAACGTATAATGCCCGATAAGCTAATTAATAAAAATAGGCAAATACCAATTGTGCTTAAAATAGTTTTACCAATATAGCGATCTAAAATCGAAAACATCCTTTTTCTCCTTTATGATGCAATATATTTTAAACGAAGTTTACGCATAAATAAGTTATCCCAACAGTTTAAAAACAAAGCTATTATAAAATAAATTAAATTAATGATATAAAACCATAAGGCGGGATCTAATCGACCTTTACCGGCATTTGCTTTAATAGAGCTTGCTAATAGAAAATAAATCAAATACAGCAATAGGGCGGGTAAAATTTGTGCCAAGCGACCTTGCCTAGGGTTAGAAACACTTAGCGGTATAACTAAAAATGCCATAAGTGGGACAGAAATAATAAGTGTTAGTCGCCAATAAAATTCAGCTTCTGCTTTCAGTGTTTTAGTTTGGATTAAATTTGTTAAACTCAATTGTTGGACATCGGTTTTTTCATCATCAATAGAATCCAGCTCTTTGGGCTTTATAATGCCTAAATAATTATGAAAATTTGATATCCGAAAATCTTTTAACTGCGCCGTACCTTCATAACGATTGGCATCTTCTAATGTAATAATCTGGTTACCATCATCATCATGACCGGTTTTACCTTTATTAGCAATAATAATTGAAGGTCGTTGGTTGTTCTTAGGATTGATTTGTGCAATAAATACTTTATCTAAGGCATTATTATTGACGCTGTTGATATAAATGACTGAATTACCATCTGGTGTTTGTTGGAATTGACCCGCTAAAAGCCCCGCTAAACTAGGATTAATTTTAGCATTTTCAATTAATTGATCTTGTTTAAGACTCGACCAAGGCCCAAACCAAAGGCAGTTTATTGAGGTTAATGCACAAGTCAATATACATAGAAAAAATACAACTTGATAGGTTAAATTCTTTTTTACACCACAAGCTTGCATAGCAACCATTTCACTATCAGAATACAACCGGCCAAAAGTCACTAAAATGCCAAGAAAAAGACTCAAAGGTAAAATTAAATCGGCCATATTAGAAATACCTAAAACCAGTAAAGGCATAATCAAATCACGTGGAATATTGCCCTCAATAGCACTGGATAATATTCTAATTAATTTTTGTGAAAAGAAAATTAATAACAAAATAAACAGTATTGCCCCTTGTGTTTTTAATGTTTCTTTAACTAAATATCGACGAATTATCACATTTAACCTATCTAAACGTTTCTATAAATTTGCCTATTATAATCTGATTTGTTTTGTTTAGTTATCTTTTTGTTGCTATCCCCAAATGAACCGATAAAATATTAGTAATCACAACGAATATAATATAAGAGAATCCTTATGGAAATTTTAATTAAAAATAGCCTTACTATCACAGATCAAAAATCAGAATGTTTAGTTATTGCTGTTAACGACGACAAAACTAAGTCTGCAATATTGAAAGAAGTTGATGATGCTACTAATGGTTTTATTCAGCAATTAATTAAATCAGAAGATATCAGCGGTGAACTGGGTAAAACGGCATTTTTATATTCTGGTTCAAATAATTTAAAACAAAAATTATTATTTGTTGGATGTGGTAAATTAAAAGAGTTCGATTTAGCTCGAGCTAAAACTACAATTAAAGCCGTTATTACAACATTAATTGAAAAGAAAGTTAAAAATATTAGTTGGGATTTATTAACGATTTGCTCAGCCATTAATCACGATATCGTTAAGCAATTACCCCAAATTATTAACGATATAACTTATAATTTTGATCAATTCAAATCAAAAAAATCTCCATTACCAAGTTTAAATAAAATAACATTAGTATCCAGTGATAAAAAACAGCTTAAATCTATTACAAATTATTTAGTACAAGGTCAAATTATTGCAGAAGCGGTTAATGCAACTAAAACAATTGCCAATATGCCATCTAATGTATGCAATGCCCAATATTTAGCTGAACAAGGTAAAAAATTGGGTAAAAAGCACACATCTTTAAACGTGTCGTGCCTAGGCGAAAAAGAGTTAGCTAAATTAAATATGAATGCTTATTTAGCGGTAGGTCGCGGTTCAGAGAACGAATCAATTATGACCGTTATTGAATACAACGGTGCCAAAGACAAAAATGCTCAACCTTATGTTTTAGTTGGTAAAGGATTAACATTTGATTCAGGTGGCATTTCAATTAAACCCGCTGCCGGTATGGACGAAATGAAGTACGACATGTGTGGTGCAGCAACTGTTTATGGGGTGATGCAAGCCGTAGCCGAGCTAGCACTACCTATTAATGTAGTTGGTGTCATGGCGGGTTGTGAAAATATGCCAGATGGTAATGCTTACCGCCCTGGGGACATTTTAACCACTATGTCAGGTATCACGGTTGAAGTGATTAATACCGATGCAGAAGGTCGTTTGGTGTTATGTGATGTACTAACCTATGTTGAAAAATATCAACCTAAAGCTGTTATCGATATTGCAACATTAACTGGGGCTTGTATTATTGCTTTAGGCCATCATTATACTGGTGTGATGGGTAATAATGAACAATTAGTTGCTCAATTAGTTACTGCATCAAATAACGTTGATGATAAAGCTTGGGCGTTGCCAATTGATAATAATTTCCAAGATCAAATTAAATCAACGTGTGCTGATATTGTGAATGCTGCTGGTCGCGATGGTGGGACGATTACTGCTGCATGTTTTTTGTCTCGATTCACTGAAAAATATCAATGGGCGCATTTAGATATAGCAGGAACCGCTTGGAAATCTGGCGCGAGTAAAGGTGCGACTGGTCGACCGGTGGCGATGTTAGTTGAATATTTAATGGCTCAGTAAATTCATTTTATTATGAAAAAAGTCATTTTCTATCTTTTACAAAACCAGACACAAGCAGATCAATCAGGTATTTTATATCATGAAAAACTTGCTTGTGAAAAAATTGTTGAAGCATATCAAAACAATCAACGTATACTTGTAACTTGTCATGATCAGACGCAAGCAGAGAGAATTGATGAGTATCTTTGGCAATTAGATACAGATAATTTTGTACCCCATAATTTAGCAGGTGAAGGCATGAAAGGCGGATCACCTGTTGAAATTTGTTGGCCGCAAAAGCGCAGTAATGGTAATCGACAAATCTTAATTAACTTGCAAGAGCAATTTCCTGATTTTTCTGCTGTTTACCATAATATTATAGATTTTGTTCCGATTGATGAGCGATTAAAATCGCTTGCACGAGAAAGATACAAATCTTATAAAGATGCGGGGTTTAATTTGAAAACTATCCCTGTGTTATGTGAATAAAAAATACTGAGTTAACTCGTTAAACTATATAAAAAATTGGGTAATTAACATCACTAATTCGCGTTTTGTATTGATGAAAATTTAATACTTTTTTACTATCATCTATTTGTTATTCTGTCATTTTATATAAGAAAATGACAGATGTTTATTATCTTTTTATTTTGTTTACTCTCCGTTATTTTGGTGAAGATTGATAATGATTGAAGTTAACAAATCTTAACAAATATCTCAGATTTCTTGTTGCTCAGCCATCTGCAGTTATTTATACTTTCGCAGATTATTAATCTTAATTAAAAATTAATAAAAAAAGTAAATAAAATAGAAAAGGATATGCTAATA
Source organism: Gilliamella sp. B2969 (assembly GCF_026536195.1). Taxonomy (NCBI): domain Bacteria; kingdom Pseudomonadati; phylum Pseudomonadota; class Gammaproteobacteria; order Orbales; family Orbaceae; genus Gilliamella; species Gilliamella sp. B2969. The sequence continues at coordinate 47,344 of NZ_JAFNOP010000004.1, read as the reverse complement.
TGTTAAAATATAAGGGATTAGAGGCCAGCCAGCCAGCCAGCCAGCCAGCCAGCCAGCCAGCCAGCCAGCCAGCCAGCCAGCCAGCCAGCCAGCCAGCCAGCCAGCCAGCCAATAATTCATCAATACTTGGCAACTTTTTAAAAAATAAAAATCTATTATTATTTTTAAGTCTATTTACTTTTATCAATCACACTTCGGCTTTGTCAGCACAATCGGTTAATGCAATTAAAGGTAATGCCCCTTATATATCATTCAACGGCTTAACCAAAGATACTGATATTACCCCTCTTTTAAGAATAATATTGCCCGATGGCACAAAAGTCGCGCCTGATAATGATGTTTCAACCTCATCAAATCCTATTCAGCTTGTTACAGGTAAAGCAAAGTTTTCTGATATTAAAACGTTTGTTTCACCTCCTAATGAAAACTCAAGTTATCCACAACAGTCATTAACACAGATTATTACTGCATCGAATTACTGGGGGGACAGAGATGGTGATGGTCAACCAGCGGTTACTGGGAATATAGCGTTAAATTGGTATGATTATGAGGGAAATAACATAACTGATTTTGTAAAAAGTAATTTCAATAGTGAATTAGAAGGCTGTAATGCACCTTACCAGTTGACGCTATCTACACCCGTAGTTGGGTTTATATCAACACAATATGGCATACCAAATACTAGTATGTTTCAAGGTGGAAGTAAAAGTTATTATCTTTATCCGAACGTTGATTCACTTGCAAAATTTTGCTATGCAAAACCCAATTTAGCGAGCGAAGAAGATGTTGGAGATAATTGGAAGTATGGAAAAGGATTTTATTCTTATGATCCTAACAATCCACAAAATAACTTTCCAACAACGGGATCAAATAATTTATTTTTTGATTTGAAAGTTGCTGGATTATCTGCTGATGAACTAATAAATATCAATGGGAGTAGCGTTGGACAAGTGTCTGGTAGTGGTGTGAGTTTAAGTTTGAGTAATTATGGCGGTTTATTGCGTGTAACCCTAAAAGGTCCATCTTTATCGAGTAATGGTGGCGTATTTACACCTTCCACATTTAGATTATATGCGAATAGAGATAAATCTATCGTTTTTTATACCTTTACGATATCGCGCTGGTATATTGGTATTCCTGGTGCCTCAGGGGGTTATTTGAATTCAGAAAATAGATGTAACTCATTAAATGGAGGTTACCGATTACCAGGGGTTTTGGATTTGACCAATTCGAATCGAGTAACCGATGGAAGTGGTAATAATATTAATTGGAATAATGGCGTACCGGGTGTGAAAGAAGTAGATCGACGATTAATTAGTTACCGAAATAGTAGTGGACAGTGGATGGGTGGATTATTTTCTGAATGGGGAAGTGTAACGAATGATTATTATGTTGGTAGTGATTGGGATAATTATCATGATCCCTATTTTGGAGGTGCTTATTATTGGACATCGGATTTAAGAAGTGATCAAAATCATTATGTTGTGGATGCAAGAAATGGCGTTATAGGTAATCGAGGTGATGAAGAGCCTAATTATTTAACAGGATGCGTCACGCCGTAATTATTTTTTATTTAAATTGTATAATTAGCTTAAAATAAATGCTCTATTTATAAAGTTATAATGGCAAACCTAATATCGTTTTACGATATTAGGTTTGCCAATTTTTTTTAGCTTAAAAAATAACCTAAATTAGTGGTTTTATTTGACAAAATATCAAAGAATAACTAGCAACTCAATGCCATATCATTCAATTAGATAGTGATTGAAATTTTATTAGAGTCGATTATATCAATCGCATTGAATATTAAGGCGATTCAGTTATAATGCAGATCATTTTAAAATTGATGTATTTATATGATTATTGGTTTTATTGGAGCAGGTAAAGTTGGGTGCACACTAGCGAAATATTTTAGTTTATCTGGTTTGCAAGTTGCAGGCTTTTATAGCCGAACTTATGAACATGCCAAACAAGCAAGTGATTTTACTCAATCTTATGCCTATTCATCTTTAGCTGATTTAGTGAATGATTGCGATTGTTTATTGGTGACAGTAGCTGATGGTCAAATTGCTTCTGTTTGGCATGATTTATGTCAATTACCTATTACCAATAAATGGATTGGCCATTGTAGTGGCTTATTGACATCACACATATTTCAGCAAAATAAAGTTGTGCATCCATTTGCTTTTTCATTACACCCTTTATACGCTATTTATGATAAGTTCGATTGCTATAATGCTATGTCGGACGTCTCTTTTACACTCGAAGCAAATAAAGCTATTATCGACCAATTACAACGTTTTTTAGCGCTATTACCTAATCGCTTGGCAATTCTTTCAGCAAATAAAAAGCCACTATATCATGCTGCTTGTGTCATGCTAAGTAATCAAGTGCTAGCTCTGGTACAAATAGGTGTAGATTTACTTAATCAATGTGGATTAGATAAAGAGTTTAGTGAACAAGCTTGGCATCCTCTATTTCTTGGTAATGCTAACAACATTTGTAAAGCGGGTGTCATTGATGCATTAACTGGACCTGTAGAGCGTAACGATATTGAAACCATTAAGCAACATATGATGGCAATGCCAAATGAGCTCAAACCAATTTATCAACAATTATCGACTATTTTGCTTAATATTAGTCGACAAAAACATCCCAATAAGGACTATCGACAATTAGAATTGGAGTTGTTACCTTGAAAAATACTATCCTTACTTTACAAAAATATAAACAAAATAAACAAAAAATTACGATGTTGACAGCTTATGACTATACTACCGCAAAACTAATGGATGAAAGTGGTGTTGATTGTCTGTTAGTTGGAGACTCCTTAGGCATGGTTATGCTTGGATATGATAGCACTGTATCGGTCACCATGGAGGATATGATTCATCATTCAAAAGCTGTTGCTAGAGCGGCTAAAACGGCTTTAGTTGTAACCGATTTACCGTTTATGTCTTACCATGCTTCTGTTTATGATGCAGTGTATAATGCTGGTCGATTGATTCAAGAAGGCAATGCTCAAGCCGTTAAACTTGAAGGTGGGCAGGCTTTTTGCGAACATATCAAAATGATAGCGCAAGCTTCTATACCGGTTATTGCTCATATTGGCTTAATGCCACAATCAGTATTAGCATTGGGTGGTTACAAAGTACAAGGTAAAAATTACCAAGCAGCGAAAGCGATTATTTTAGATGCTTTAGCTGTTGAACAGGCAGGTGCTGCGGCAATTTTACTCGAATGTGTACCTGCCGATTTAGCTAAATTCATAACTGAACTTGTTAGCGTTCCTACTATTGGGATTGGTGCAGGTCATGGTTGTGATGGGCAAGTTTTAGTCTATCAAGATATGTTATCTATGTATGATGGTGTATCGTCCAAATTTGTTAAATCTTTTGCCCCAATGGGGGACCAAATGAAACAGGCATTTGCGGATTATTGCCAAGAAGTTAAACAGCAACAATTCCCTGCACCTATTCATGAGTTTGCTATTGATGATGAGATCATGACTAAACTCAAATCTGAATTTTCAAACTAGCTTGGAAGAATAATAAACATGAAAGTTATAACCACTATCGATGAAGTCCGCGATCAGGTTAAAGCTTGGCGTAACAATGGCGAAAGTATTGGTTTAGTGCCGACCATGGGATATCTGCATGAAGGTCATCAAAGCTTAATGGCTAGCGCTAAAAAAGATAATCAAAGAGTGATTGTTACAATATTCGTTAATCCAATGCAGTTTGGTCCTAAAGAGGACCTAGCTAGCTATCCGCGTGATTTAGAAAGAGATAAAAAAGCCTGTCAGCAAATGGGCGTTGATTTGATTTTTTGTCCGTCCGCCGATGAAATGTATGACGCGAATTTCAATAGCTATGTCAATGTTAATGGTTTAACAGATGCGCTTTGTGGAAAAAAGCGACCGGGACATTTTAAAGGTGTTTGTACGGTTGTCACCAAACTATTTAATATTACTCAACCTGATCGCGCCTATTTTGGACAAAAAGATGCGCAACAATTAGCCGTCATTCAACGAATGGTTCAAGATCTCAATATTCCCATCGAAATTATTGGTTGTCCGATTGTGCGTGAAAGTGATGGATTGGCTAAGAGTTCGCGCAATAGCTATTTGACTGATAATGAGCGCAAAGCAGCCGTTTGTCTTTATCAATCGATAGAACTTGCTAATACTATGATCGCTCAAGGGGAAAGATCAGTAGCGACCATTCTTAGCGCGATGCAATTACTTATTGAACAACAGTCACTTGCTAAAATTGATTATATTGAATTTGTCGATCTTAGTTCATTAAAACCCGTATCGCAGTTAACACAAGATACACTATGCGCTTTAGCGGTTTATATTGGTAAAACTCGATTGATCGATAATTTTATTTATCATCATTAACAATCAATTTATTAATATAAAAGATCGCTTATCGACCGGCGATCTTTTTTTAACATATTCTACCCGTCTCGGAAAATCGATTTAATCAACGACTTTATTCGTATAGCAATTTATTGTTATGTCTTTTTACTGTAGAATAATAGCCATTTTTATGCCTTGAATTAGGATTGATGCCTTTATTATGAAAAATACGACTTATAATCCACAAGAAATCGAACAACCTATCTATCAACATTGGGAAGAAAGTGGTTACTTTAAGCCTAATGGTGACAAATCTCAGCCTAGCTATTGCATTGCTATTCCACCACCAAACGTAACGGGTAGTTTGCATATGGGACATGCATTTCAACAGACCATTATGGATGCACTAATTCGCTATCACCGTATGCAAGGTAATAACACGCTTTGGCAATCAGGTACTGACCATGCAGGTATTGCTACCCAAATGGTGGTAGAACGTAAAATTGCCGCTGAAGAAAATAAAACTCGCCATGATTATGGTCGAGATGCCTTTATCGAAAAAATTTGGCAATGGAAAGCCGAATCAGGTGGTAGCATTACTAAACAGATGCGACGTTTAGGGGATTCGGTTGATTGGGATCGTGAACGTTTTACGATGGATGAAGGCCTTTCTAATGCTGTTAAAGAGGTTTTTGTAAGACTTTATCAAGAAGATTTGATTTATCGCGGTAAACGCTTAGTAAATTGGGACCCAAAATTACGCACGGCAATTTCAGATCTTGAAGTTGAAAATCGTGAAGTTAAAGGTTCAATGTGGCATTTGCGCTACCCATTAGCGGATGGTGCAAAAACGGCAGATGGTAAAGATTATCTTGTTGTCGCAACCACTCGTCCTGAAACACTATTTGGTGATACTGGGGTGGCGGTTAATCCTGAAGATCCTCGTTATAAAGATCTTATTGGTAAATTTGTTATATTACCTTTTGTCAATCGTCGTATTCCTATTGTTGGGGATGAACATGCGGATATGACAAAAGGTACGGGTTGTGTAAAAATTACGCCTGCTCATGACTTTAATGACTATGAAGTAGGGCGTCGTCATCAACTACCGATGATTAATATCTTTACCTTTGATGGTGAGATTCGTACGCAAGCAGAAGTATTTGATACTAATGGTGAGTCAAGCACCGCTTACTCAACTGATATTCCGACACAATTCCAAAATTTAGAACGCTTTGCTGCACGTAAATTAGTTGTTGCAGAGTGTGAAGTTCAAGGTATTTTAGAAAAAATTGAACCACATGATCTCACCATTCCTTACGGCGATCGTGGTGGCGTGGTCATTGAACCAATGTTAACCGATCAGTGGTATGTTCGCGCTAAAGTCTTAGCTGAACCAGCAATAGCTGCTGTAAAAAATGGCGATATTCAATTTGTACCTAAACAGTACGAAAACATGTATTTTTCATGGATGAATGACATCCAAGATTGGTGTATTTCGCGCCAATTATGGTGGGGGCACCGAATTCCGGCTTGGTATGATAATCAAGGTAATGTCTATGTTGGTCGTGACGAAGCTGAAGTTCGCCGTGAAAACGGTCTATCTGCTGATATCGAGTTATCACAAGATGATGATGTACTTGATACTTGGTTCTCATCAGCGCTGTGGACATTCTCAACCTTAGGTTGGCCAGAAAAGACAGATGATTTAGCGACTTTCCATCCAACTAATGTTCTTGTAACTGGTTTTGATATCATCTTCTTCTGGGTCGCAAGAATGATTATGATGACGATGCATTTCATCAAAGATGAACATGGCAAACCTCAAGTACCTTTTAAAACAGTTTATGTAACTGGCTTGATTCGTGATGAAGAAGGGCAGAAAATGTCAAAATCTAAAGGGAATGTTATTGATCCTTTAGATATGATTGATGGGATATCACTTGCCGATTTATTAGAAAAACGTACTGGTAACATGATGCAACCACAGCTTGCTGAAAAAATTGCCAAACGTACTGAAAAACAGTTCCCTAACGGCATTGAAGCCCACGGTACCGATGCATTACGTTTTACTTTAGCCGCACTGGCGTCCACTGGTCGTGATATTAATTGGGATCTAAAACGTTTAGAAGGTTATCGTAATTTCTGTAATAAACTATGGAATGCTAGCCGTTATGTATTAATGAACACTCAAGATCACGATTGTGGATTTAAAGGTGGTGATTTAGAGTATTCATTAGCGGATAAATGGATCTTAGCGGAGTTTAATCAAACGGTGAAAACATACCGCGAAGCATTTGATACTTATCGTTTCGATTTAGCGGCTAATATCTTATATGAATTTACTTGGAATCAGTTCTGTGACTGGTATTTGGAGTTAACCAAATCAGTATTAGCTAATGGCGAGCAAAATCAACAACGAGCAGCTCGTCATACGTTAGTAACAGTCCTTGAAGCACTCTTGCGTTTGGCTCATCCAATCATTCCATTCATAACTGAAGCTATTTGGCAAAGTGTAAAACCATTAATGGCCATCAAAGCAGATACTATTATGTTACAACCAATGCCTGCCTTTGATAGCAAATTAGCTGATAATGAAGCAGTTGCTGATATCAATTGGATTAAAGATGCCGTTATCGCTGTTCGCAATATTCGTGCTGAAATGAATATTGCGCCAAGCAAACCGTTACAATTATTGATCAGAAAAGCATCACCGACTGTGCATCGCATTATTAGTGACAATGTCACCTTTATAGAGTCTTTAGCAAGATTATCCGAAATTGTCTTGTTAGATGAAAGTGAGGCAGGGCCATTATCGGTAACCAAATTGGTTGATGGTGCAGAGTTACTTATTCCAATGGCTGGTTTGATCAATAAAGATGATGAGCTAGCTCGTCTTGAAAAAGAAATAGCTCGCATTGAAGGCGAAATTGCACGTATTGATAACAAGCTTTCCAATGCCAGCTTTGTTGATAAAGCACCAGCAGCTGTAGTGGCTAAAGAGAAAGAAAAACAACAAGGCTATGTGGCTGACAAAGCTAAATTACAAGAGCAGTATGAAGCAATAAAAAGTCTTTAGTTTGAAAAAAAAACTCTCGTTGTTACGAGAGTTTTTTTAGACCTGATAATATTAGAATTTATAACCAACACCAATCATGGCAACCCATGGATCAAGTTTATACTTGGCCGTTACTTTGGTATCACCTAAATGAGTTTTAGCTTTAGTTTCAATATCGATATAACGTAATTGAGCATTGATAAGCCAATTTTCAGTAATGTTATAATCAGCACCAACTTGCGCAGCTAATCCCCAAGAGCTATCCAAATCTAAACCATGAAAACCTACATTTTTAGCATCGCCACTCAGTTTTTCATCAAAGAAGAAAGTATAGTTAACGCCTAATCCCACATAAGGTTGGAACTCATAGCTACTATCAAGTGGGTAAAATACAGCACTTAATGTTGGTGGTAAATGCTTAATTTTACCAAGATGAGCACCCGCTAAACCAGTAGAGTTGCCCCCTCCAAGTTTTACACGATGACTAAATGGGGTTGCGGCGAGTAGTTCAATACCAAGATTATCAGTCACCATATACTGAAAGTTTAAACCAAGCTGTGTGTCCTTATCTGCCTTAGCTTTTAAATCACTTTTGGCTCCGCCTACTTTAACATGATCACTTGAATCTTTTGGGTGAACGTAAACAGGACCACCACGGACGATGATTTCATTTGCATGATGTGCATAAGCCATAGAACTTGCTAAACCCATTGACATGAGCATTGCAATAGAAGATATTTTCATTTTTGCCTCCTCGTTTTACTTCTAATCCATAATTTATAAATATGCAAAAAATGGAATTTTATTTAATGTTTTTCAGATTTTATGTCTAAAATTATTTTATTAGTATAACTCTTTTAATATTAAAAAAATATCATAATAAATTTGATAATTCTGCAATTTAGTTCACATTTTAAAAAAATGCCAATCATAATTTGCATTGTTTATTAAGTTTATATACAATAGCTCCAATTCTTTCGTGGGTTGTTAGCTCAGTCGGTAGAGCAGTTGACTCTTAATCAATTGGTCGCGGGTTCGATCCCCTCACAACCCACCATTAACAATATGATTTTTAACGGTTTTAAGCAGTTTTTGATTCTGTGCCGAAAAAGTCAATTGTGCTTTGTGACGTAAATGTGACATTGTTTGCAAACTCTAACATGTGATCAGCATTCAAGTGGGCGTATTTATTCACCATTTCTAACGTTTCCCATCCGCCAAGATTTTTTAACGTATAGAGTGGTGTACCCGCTTGAACATGCCAACTTGCCCAAGTATGCCTCAAATCATGAAAATGAAAATCTTCAATACCTGATAATTCACATGCATCACTAAAGTCACGACGATCAATATCATAAACACGTTTTAGAGTTGATCTTGTAAAAACAAAATCGCAATTGTTTTTAAATCTCAATTTTCGTATTAATTCAATCGCATCGTGATTTAACAACAAAGCTCTCGCTTTACCCGATTTGGCATTGTCATTTGTTACAGTAGCTACACGATTAACTAGATCAACGTTATTCCATGTTAGCGTAAATATCTCACTCATTCGTGCACCTGTGGATAATGCAAAAAAACAAACATCTTTCATCCATTGCAAACGCAGGTTTTGAATTAGAAGAGCAGCCTTTTCTTTTGTTATCCATCTTACTCTAACTTTAGGCTCTTTAACTCTTGGAACAAACGGCACAGAATCGATCCAATCTAACTTATATGCTAAAGAGAACATACGCATAATATCAGCTCGATATCTGTTTATTGTTGCGTTAGAAACTTTTTTACACGTTTTTTCAACTATAACTGGCAATGATTTTAGTATTTCTTCACCAGTTATAGATGATAGTTCACGACCTGCAAATTTTGATAAAAAGTATTCAGCTCGCGCTTGTTTCACTCTAAAACTTTTTTGCTCTTTACCATCTTTTAAAAATAAAATAACCGCTTCTTCAAATAGCCGTTGCGGTTTTTTATTTAGTTTCACAGTATCCCATAATTCAGCTTTTAGCCTGTCATGATACTCTAACGCTTGCCTTTTGTCTGTCGTGCCAGTAGATTGCCTAATTCTTCCGCCATCTGGCGTGACGATGTCAATGTGCCAGTATTCACCACGCTTTTTGATTGACATTTTTTTACCTCCTTAATTTCAGAGGTTAGCCTATTTGCATTATGATTTGCTTTGAACTTTTCTTCAAACTCTTTTTTATCAGCTAACCATTTCCCAACTTTCTTCTTTTCGGATTTAGATTGATATGAAAACCCGTATTCCAGCTTTCTCTCAAAGAGGTATGTATATGATAGTTTGGATATTTTAGAAGCTTCTTTTAGTGTGATAATCTCCATAATAATTACCTACTCAATCATCTCTCTTTGTTCTTTAGTGTAGTTAGTCATGTTTGGTCCTTAATTTGCTGTATCTCTTAATCTCTTTCACTTAATCACCTCATGCATACCATTTATCGATAGAGTCAAATATTGTTCTTATTTCAGGGTCTAGTTGTGCTAGAAAGTTAATTATTAAATCATCAGCTTCGCCGTGGCATATTTCCTCGTCAGCATTAGAGTTTGCTATACGGATTAATTCTGCTTTTAGTTCATCAATAGTCATAATCATTTCCTTTAGAAAATAGTTATCGCACACTAAATAATCAGCGTGAGAATTGATTTTAAATTAATAGGATAGGGTGGATATCAAACGAGTTATTAACAGATTCGGGGGATAAAGGGCTTAATGCCCTTTAAAAATATTTAGCAATGTCTAATTATTGGCAAAACATTGTTCCATTTATCGATAATATTTTTTGGCTGAATATGTGCTGTTTCCCGTTCAATTATTACTTTAGCACTATATAAAACTCGCTTGTATTCACGAGCCATAGAATAAAAATTGCCTCTAAAACCTGAGTCAATCATGCGCAATGCAGGCTCTATTAATTCTATTTGATATCGCATCCTTTCAGCGGCTTTATATAACCATGCTAAATCATACCAATCTTCGTCAGATAACCCGCTTCGAGAATGCACACCGCCTAACCACTTAATCGCCTCATCAAATTTAGAGGCAGGCAAATCTTGGTAGCGAGGGATTTTGAATTGTTCATAAAGCTTGGTGTAAATTGCTTGATAATGTTCACCTGTTCGGTAAGAACGTTCATTTACGGCTTGCTTGATTGCCTGTTGTTGCTCTGAATTGATAGTTAGCGAATATGAGCCAGTTTTGCGAATTGTTGGTAACACTTCATCAAATACCCAATTTTGGAATTCTACAGCTTCTTTTTTATTACTTCTAAATATTACACGATATAAATTAGGTTCATTGATAAAAGTTACCTCACGATTCTGCCCTCCCGACCTGATATACATTTTATGTATACCAGCTTCTGACATATTGAAACGACTAGCATTGGCATTTTTTATATGCAAAATCTTGATAACATCAGTAAGGCAAAATAAAGGTTCATTATTTAATAATTGAACACGAACTTGAGAATTATTGAAATTGAAAACTGATAGTTGATGTGACATGACTTTATACCTCGTATGTTTAGTAATTTGATCACTTAGTAGGTGATCGGGCTTCAACTACCGCATACGACGGCGGGACTTATTTCTCTTTCGAGTATTGTATTACGTCCTCTCGACCCGATCATAGATATGATCAAATACCTAAAAAATAGGTATAAAAAAACCGCTAATCTATCGGGTGCGGAAGGCCGCGTATGTTGTAGTATTAACAACTATACAACCCGATAAAATCATTGTCAAATTAAAACGGAATAGAATTATCATCAAATTCTGTTGGTGGCTCATCTTGCGGAATAGGGTGATTAATTGGTTGTTGTGATTGCTGCTGGTTTGAATCATCACTACGAGAGCCTAAAATCTGCAATGTTCCACCAATAGGGTTGATAACAACTTCTGTAGTGTAACGATCTTGTCCTGATTGGTCTTGCCATTTACGACTCTGCAATTGACCCTCCAAATATACCTGCGTTCCTTTTTTAACGTATTCACCAGCAATTTCAGCTAATTTACCAAACACGACAACTCGATGCCATTCAGTACGATCTTTCTGTTCCCCAGTTTGTTTATCTTTCCATGATTCTGAAGTTGCAACACTGAAATTGGCAACAGCGCTACCATTTGGCATGTAACGGACTTCTGGGTCTTGTCCTGAATTCCCCACTAGAATTACACGATTAATTCCACGTGCCATTTTTATTCCTCGCTCTTAATTTATTTGATACTTGAGGGATGCTTAAACCTTGTTTATATAATGAGATTAGATTCTCATTGTCCATTTAACCTCCATTTGGTGTCACAGTGATGCACTAATAACAGCACGAATTACTACCCATCTTTCATCTTCAACCATACGCTTGATTTTTTTAACTTCGATTGGGTGTTGATCACGGAAATAACATTTACAAAGATTATCAGAACAATAATACCCATTAATTTGAAAGGTACGTTCACCAATCGCAACAATGCTTTCAACACACATTGTTAAATTTGATGACGGAAAATATTTATCTTCAAGTCTTTCTCCGTGATGAAAAATATACGCAATTTCTTCTTGTGTTAATTTGATTGTATTATCTATTTTATTCAAAATCTTTTTTTCAAAATCGCTAACTTTTTTATTCGCCATTTTCTTTCTCCAATTGGTTTTTAGCATTTTCTAATTCCATCACCTTGCGCATCTCCTCAAGCACTAAGAGGAGCGATTCTTTCAATTCATCATAGTGGGCGCTCACCTTAAGTTCAACATCGCTTACTTCGAATGTCATTTCGTCGATAGATTTTGGCGAGGATAAATAACTAAACGGTTCGTTTTCTAACTGATATAATGCCGATTCTTGAGTTTCAGCTTCAATTTCAAATTGATATTTTGCGTTTGTAGTTATTACTAAAGTTCCTGTGAATCTAGCCATCTAAACCTCTCTTATAATTAACTATTACATTCCCGCACTTGAACGGTACAATTAAAATTAAACATGTTTCAAAATTACAGCTATTCACGGGTTTGGTGCCGTCAGGTAATAAATACTGATAACGACCGTCGGGAACGTAAATAATGCAGTCTTGACCGTGTACATTTTCATGCCATTGCTTGGTTGCAGGGGTGTATGGCAGAACCATTAATACTGACTTTCCCCATTTTTTAGATTGTTCAATCGCCTTATTAAAAAACTTCCATTTTTGAGAAAAGGGCGGATTACAAAACGACGTCGTGAAAATAGGGCTGGAGCAATCAGAATAATAATTATCAGAAAACCAATCTATATCACTCAACGCATCCTGGCTTTCTAACAAACACCAATCGCTGTTTTGGATTTGAACGTCTTCATCAGAGCAACAAACATCAATATCGAATCCCTTAGCTCCGATTAGTTTTAATGCGTCATCAATCAATTCTTGTGGCGTTCGCCAGTAATCCTTGCTCTGCTTCTCTGTTTGTGATTTGTTTAATATTGCCATTTAGTTGCCTGTAAATTTAGTTAAATCAGTTAAGTTTGTCACTCTGTCGCCAACGGCGTGACTACCGTCATAATTGAATTATTAAAACACTGACTTGCATATTTCAAATTAGTGCGCTCTCTATAAGGAATAGGTCTCTGCTAACAGCTAATCATCAACGCATATACCAGACGAAAACAGTAAATTAAGAAGAAATGCCAAGCTTGTTATTTAAATCTTCAATAACTACGGCAGGTAAATTGATGATAGCTATATCAGTTTCTATACTGCCTAGAAAATTAACTGATTCTGGCCATATTTGTTGTAACTTCTTTAGAGTTGCACATCTATCTAGGAGAGCCAGAATCTCAAGCTTCAAATCATTTTTTTGTTTAATTAAACTATCTTTTTTATGCTCTAAATCTAAAAATCGTTTTGTAAACTCATGCTCTGCCGTATAAGTAGGATTTTCTTTTAAATCATAAAAAATAACACCGTCTGGAGTATATAAATTTGTATACATTCCACCGAAAACACATTTAATGTAAGAAGTTTCAAAAAAACCTCTAAAATTAAACGGTAGTTTTTTAACACGTTCTACTATTTTACACATATCTTCAATTTGTTCATTTGTCGCATTATCGTTATAAACATCAAGTGTCAATTTCGATAATTGGCTATTCACCTCTGCCAACTCTTTATTTACTGGTGATTGCTCAATTGCTTTTCTACAAATTTTCTCTTTAATTCTTTTGGTTAATCTGGTCATTGTTTTACTCCTTTTAAAAAGCCGTCACTTAGACGGCTATTAGCTTAATTAAGTTATGTTTTGAAACATTATTCTTTTATAAATGGCTCGGACTTTTTCAACATCAGCGGCACAATATTCTGCAACTTCATTGATTTTGCCCGCTTGCACAAAATCCCATACTTTCGAGCCGTCTATCGCGTCGCCTTTCGTTGGTAAACCCAATGACATACAAATCTCATTGAGAGAGACAAAACCACGTTTTCCCACCCATTCGATCATAGTGTCGAATATATACATATTGTTATAAGATTTGTTGTTGAGCGGTAGAAATGATGGTGGATTTACTCCTAAAACAATTGCGCGTTGATAAATAAAGCGTAGGTCAAAATTTTCGATATTATGACCAATAAAATTAGGTATTATCTCTGCGCTTGGTGTGTAGCAATTCTTCAAATCATTAAAAAATGTTACCAAAATTTCTTTTTCAGATTCAGCCCATTTATCATAATAAATTGTTTTCACATCACTATCGTTAATAGCGTAACCAATACATACTATTTGACCAAAACCGCCGTTTAAAGCGGTTTTACGATATGCTGGCTCTTTATTCTTCTCAACCCAAGCACTGATTGCCTCAGCGGTCTTATAATTTGCTGGAGCTATCAGGCTGTTGTGAATATAATTTTTTATATTTTCAGATTGTGTCGGGATGGTTTCTATATCGAAATAAATGTTAGCCTGCCTCATTATTGTTTGTTCTCTAATTTATGTTTATATCTATCGCTCAATGATTTGAGCTGATCACCTACGCCCAACACATCACAACGTTTATAGTATTTTGCGAAAACCGTTTTTAGCTCATCCTCTGACTTGCAGTTAGCAGCCTCTCCATCAAACAGCGACAAAATATACTCAACTGGTAATGCCCAGTCTGGAAGTGTTGGAGTTTCCCACCAAATATATGTCCCGTCTTTTGTTCGCGTTCTATTCCATCCATCAACTTTTTCCAAAGAAGTCTTAGCAAAGCCTTCTTCTAAATCATACAGATATCTACCAATTCCCCATTGAACACCTGCACGTTTCATTGCCCCAGAAATACCGCCTTTAACAGCCTCTATTTGGGTGTTTTCTGCGCCGTCTTTTTTTGTTATCCACTCACCATTAATCTTGATTTTTATACTGCACATAACCCCCCCATCAGGGGCTGGGTCGTAATCGTTTTGCCAATTTTCTTTTCCGCAAATTTCATCAAGCCGTTGCTGAATAGCTCTGTTTGTTACATACGCTAAAACCATACACCATGGTTTATTATTCGAGATGCCGCATTGCTGTACTCTCCATTCAATATCTTTGGGGTGGAAAGGAGCATCTAATTTAGCTAATTCCATGATTTACCTCGTTTAAATGTGTGTCGTTTTCTTGTTTTTGAACCTGTAAATTTGCCAATTCTGTTAAATCAACCTTATAAGCTTCTGCTATATCAATAATCACTTTTGACGGAATCGGTAATGAGTTATAAATTTCTTGCCATTTCATTTTTTAATCCGTTGCGATCTGAAACATCCAGTGAATCAACATAAATAACATGCCAATCGTTAGTACACAGGTACAAAAAAGGGCGTACATTTGTTCACCCTTGTTTAGTTTATAATCATTTCTAAATCGGTCTGTTTGATAAACATTACAGCCGGCATGGTCTGTTGGTATCGTGTTCATTTATACCCCCTCGGGGCGTTTTGTGAGAGATTTTCGCCAGTCGATGCGGTCTGTGTCTATAGCTAAAATATTTAAGGTGTAACCCCACGAATCAGTGTGCCAACACTCACCGGTGTTGTATGGTTTTTCTTTATAAAACCACACATCACCTTCTTCATCCATTGCTGCCCATTTCCATTCTTCACCTATCATCGCCCACATTTCTTTGGTGATCGGTAATTCGTGGGATTTGATACGGTAGATTGAATCTATACAGATAACATCACGCGTACTTATTGACCAATCACCAATTGAATTCAGAATCTGAACTTCAATTCCCTGCATTTTTGCTAATAAAATTTGAATCATATATTCCTGCTCTACATTCTGTGGTGTTAATTTATCCATTGTTTTGTTCCTCTTTTAACCAAGGTTTGAAAATTCTGTAAAAAAGCCCCAAACTTCGGGGCAAATAGGATGTAGGATGTGCCGTCTTTCCGAGCTGTCAATATTCGTAAGAACTCTTGTAAAAGCGCTTAGGAATATGCCTGAGTAATACTGCAACACGCTCAGGCTCGTGCTTCCTTGACAACCACGTACAAGGATTTAGAATATGTATAACCACGTACATATAAGGATTTGATTATGAATGAAAAAAATAAAGTTATTCTTAATGATCACAAACCAACGAATATGGTGAGACAACCCACGGGTGACATCATTAATAACCATAAACAACCAACAAATGTTAGAACGCCATCACCCCCGCCACCCCCAGCACCAAATAATGGTGGAGGTAAGAAATAGGAGATTAAAATGACAAGAGAAGAAACCATAGACAGGATTATTTATTCTTTATATCTTGAAAAATTATTTGCAAGATTAACTGGGAGAATAGATAGATTAATATTATTACTAATGTTTGTTTGTGGTTCGACAATTGTCTTTAATTTTCATCCAACTTTTTTTGGTTTGTGCATTGTTTTTCTCACAGGTATTCAAGGTAAATATCGATTTGGTGAAACATCTTCCTTTTCGTTATCACAACAATATAAATATCAAAAATTATCAACACTAGCTTATAAGTATAGTGATGATGAACTTATAGATAACTTGTTAGATATTGAGAAGGAAGATAAAACTCCATGGGCAATACTTGAGAATCCAGCAATTTTACTCGCTCAAAAAAATTTAAATGTACCATTAGAGCAACAAATAAAACTCACAAAACCAGAAAAGGCATTTGCATTCCTAGCAGGTGGATGTTGTAAATAACATCAAACTAGATATCTCTCACTGAAAGGCATTTAGTTTGATTATTTATCGTGTCTTATTGCCGTCATCCTGACCCGCCAAGCACCCGACGCATGGTTTAAAGTCGCGCCGTTCGACTATCTAATCAAAACCGCAGTATGTTCATATGCCCCTGCTAGCTACTTGAATCTTCTTAACTTGTTAAATAACTCGTAGTCTTGTTTAACTTTGTTGTTAAGTTGATTTGTTTTGATGTTTAATAATTTAAGATATCTAAAATTAAATGTCAATAAAATAATTAAGAAATCTAAAATATATTTAAGAAGTATAAAATTGGTTATATTAGGAGTCAGGAAATCTAATTTGTAAAAGATTTAGGTTTTTAGATGTGTTTATGCGGATTTTAGGCGTGAAAAAACCCGCTATGGGCGGGTTCGTAATTTATTTTTTTATCGATAAATTAATAATTTGTATAAATGCTAAAAAAACACAGATTAGGCTTGATATTGTCAATGCAATTGATATATACAAAGTGTTGGTGATTATGGGGTTAATGAAGCACATTATTCCTGAAAAAAAAGTTAATATTAACTCGATAAACATTATTAAATAAAATAGAATAAGCGCCTTAAAATAACCATATTTTTTAAACTTATTAATATGATTTCCATTTATGCCTAAAGCAATAGTTAACGATGCAATTAGAAAACCCAAAATGGTTCCGGAAAATTCGCAGATAGAAGAACCATAAGCTTCAATATTTATTTCCTGCACGATGCTTAGGAAAAAATAAGAAATTGTAAATCCAATAGCATTAGATATTGTTACCACGATTAATGGTATAATGGTTTTGCTCATTCAACAATCCTCCTGAGCATATTATACTGTGTTTATGTACAGTGTCTATTGTTTTAGCAATTCTTTTATTATTTTCTTTGAGTTTTGATATCTGGATTCCATTGCAAAAGGAATTTCAGAAGAAACTTTGTGATCGACGTGGTCACATAATATGTTTTCATCTAAATATAATTCGACTGCATGATCTGCCATTTCTTCTTTTGCCATGAATTTCATCTTTTCTATTTCGTTCATCTTATTTTCAATTAAATATTGTGTTAATTTTTTAATATTTTTACCTCTTTTCGGTTTAATTGTAATCTCTAAGCAATCCAATAATTCTTCATTTACACCACTAATACCAAAAAAACCAAGCACTCCAGAACTTTTAGCTTCAACTTTTATAGTGGTTTTACCTATAAATTCAAGTTTCATTGCTGTTTCTGCTGTTACATTTTTGCAAATCGGTTCAAATATTATGTGCCCATTACTTGCATCCATGTAAGAAGAGTTAATGTAACTATAAAATCTATTTATTTTTGCCGATAATAAAGTTGGACCATAACCAATTATGTTATTTTTTATAATAAAGTATGAAGAAAAACCAATACTTTCATCTTTATCTAGTATTGATTGAATTTCTGTTACAGAAAGATCTTGTGTGTTGATTTTTTTTATTAAATCAGTGCTGTTGATTTTTACAAAAACATATACGTCTTTTAAAATCTTAGCAATAAATTCACTTGAATATGCATGCTGATTTTTGATTATATTATCTACTATATCTTTGAAATTAATGTCTATTTTTTCTTTTTTATCTTCGTCAGAATTTTCTTTCTGCTCATAAACTTTATAATAAGATATTTTCATCCTAACTCCTTATATTCTAGTTATTTAGTTATTTATTTAAAAATCAACCATTTTCGTACTTATTATTTTTATCATCTTTTTCTTCTAAATATTCTATGCTCAACCATTGTCCCGATAATTCTTATTTGTTGTTTTAATGTACTCATAATTGTGTAGTCTGGATTTAATGGAATAAGCTCAAACTGCATTCTTTCATGCTTATCATAGCCCAGTTCTCTATATTTTTTAAATGTGGCTTCAGACTCTCCGTTCATTGCTACTACAAATTCGCCTGGTGTTGGTTTTACAGCAGGATCAATAATAACAACATCACCTTCTTTAAACTCAGGCTCCATAGAATCGCCTTTAATTTGTAATGCAAATGCTTTATCCGATAATTCTAATGAGGTCATAATATATTCAAATCCAGTTGAATCTCTTAATTCACAAGACTCTGTCCATACTCCTGCTTGTACATAACTAATAAGTGGAACTTTAAATGATTTTAGTGATGCGGGAACGACATTGGTTTCTTCTCCGCCATTTAGAAGCCATGCAAAATCACACTCAAGAGCTATTGATAAGTCGAATAAATTTTTAGCGCTGGGTGATGTTGTATCTGATTCCCATTGTGATATAGAACCATGACTAGCGTCCTGTAGAGATTTAGCCAAGTCTTTTTGCGTAAGATTTAATGCTTTTCTTCGCCTACGTATTCTTTGACCAATTGTTTCTGTTGCCATATGACACCTCTTTTTTTATTTAAGTTATCTTAAATCATATTGACTTAAGATTTCTAACAATGTAATATTTCAGAAAACTAAAATTATTGGGTTTAAATTATGCTAAAAAAAACAGTTCTAACTTATTTTAAAAGCCCCAAAAAAATAGCTGATATTTTGATGATTAGTCCTGCTGCTGTTTCTCAATGGGGAAAAATAATCCCAGAAAAAAATGCTTATCGTCTACAAGAATTTACTAATGGAAAATTAAAAGTAGACAGTTCTTTGTACCGAAAAATTAACAGAGACCAAATCAATGGAAAAATTATCAAATAAAGCAGATGAAAGATCGAGAAAGATTGAAAGCATAATCTTGCAGCGTCTTGCAGAGAAAACGCAAACAACTATAGCTCTAGAACTGGAAATGAGTGAATCGAAGATATCTAGATTAAAAAATGATGATCTTCCAGTGATTGCAAAGTTAATTACTTGCTTAGGGTTGAAAGTTGTTCCTGATGATTCGTTAGAAGTTTCGCAAGCAGAGCTTAAATCGATAAAAACGTTAGCAAGAAAATACTTAGAAATTGATGAAATGATATAAAAAAGCCACTAATTAGAGAGGTATTCATGAGCATGTTATTAATGGTTGAAGCCATGAAATTAAAAGTTGGCAATCCACTTAGAAAATTGGTTTTAATTAAATTGGCTGATAATGCTAACGATAAAGGCGAATGTTTCCCGTCCGTTTCTTATATTGCTGAACAATGCGAAATTTCTGAACGTTCTGTACAAAATCATATCAAGCAATTAGAAGTCGATGGATTACTGAAAATTGAGAGTAGAAAATCAGAAAATGGGTTAAATAAATCTAATATTTATTACCTCAATTTTAGTGGTGCAAATCCTGCACCCTATGGTGCAAATGGTTCCAGTAGTGGTGCAAATGCTGCACCTAGTGGTGAATCTCCTGCACCATCCTATGGTGCAAATCCTGCACCCATAACCAGTCATATTATTGAACCAGTCAAAGAACCAGTCAATAACCTAGTTATTAACGGATTCGATTTTTCTGGACTTGATGGCATGTTAGAAAAAAATTTGATTGATGATTTTATTAAATTTAGAAAATCGATAAAGAAACCTCTAACCCAAGGCGCTGTTAATTATCTAATTCGAGAACTGAACAAAGCTGTACGAGCTGGGTATAACCCTAACGAACTTATTGAAATGACTTTAAGTCGGGGTTGGCAAACATTCGAGTATAGGTATTTGAACAATCAGCAACAAACACCTAATTGCACACAATCAAAATTCATGACCCTTGCCGAACGTAACAGGGCAGTTTTAGAGAGTATGAGGAGTTAATCATGGCAAAGATTACAGATGATTTTTTAGCTGTCATTGGTGGGCTTCTTGAGCTATACGGACAGCAAGCGAGTACAACCAAAGTCAATATTTATTGGTCAACGCTGGGTCAATACCCGATTGATTCATTGCGTAGAGCTGCTAACACGTGGGTACGTAAAAGTGAGTTTATGCCGAAGCCTGCTGATTTAATAAATCTTATGGGCAGATCGAGTAACCATTTATCACCCGACGAGGCTTGGGCAATAGCAATACTTGCCAGTGATGAAACTAATACGGTTGTTTGGACTAACGAAATAGCAAAAGCTTGGGCGCAAGCTGAAATTGTTTATAAAAATGGCGACAAAATTGGAGCGAGAAGAACATTTATCGAGGCTTACGAACGTTTAGTTAATGAATCAATGATGAGCGGAAGAATTTCAGAAGCATTTGTGTCACTTGGTAGTGATAAAGCAAAGCGTGCGGATGCAATCAATCATGCTGTTTTTACTGGTTTATTAACTCAAGAAAAAGCTAATTACTATCTACCAAAACCAGAAAACACTATCGCAATGCTTGAGTTTAAAGATGATCAAATTTCAGCAAAGAGTATGGAGCATATCGCTAACATTAAACAAATGTTAAAAACAGGTCGGGTTTGTGTTACGACGATTTAATCACTGCCCACAGGGACACTATCACATGCTCGACAAAATAGCGTATGACTATGTGAGAGCGATTAGAGAACACGGTGCAAATATAGCAAAAATTAAATATGAACTAGCAAAACTAGTTAAAAAATATTCTGAAGAAGATAAAGAAAAATTAAGGGAGTTAATACAAAAATGGCTTACAAGATAACAGCAGAAATTAAAAAAGGGTGGCAAAGTTGGGGATCAATTGTTTTACATCGTGATTCTAAGATAACTGAAAAATCATTAATTAAAAAACTATCTACAGTTAAAACGCAATTCGGTAAATCTAAAGTTGATGTGCATGTGCGTAATTTTACATGTGAGAGGGTTTAGATATGATTAAGGAAATTCGATTAACTCATGAAGTTGCACGTAATACAGCCATAAATTTTATTAATCAATTACCAGTTGATAGCGAACATCCGTTAAGAATCGTTATTGATGAAGAAAAGCACAGTTCAATTCAATTGAAGAAAGTATGGGCAATGGCTGGTGATTTATCTGAGCAAGCCATTTGGTTTGGAAAACTTAGACCTAAATCAACATGGAAAAATTTACTAGGCTATCAAGCTTTAAAGGACGAGGCAGAAGAGAACGGGCAATCATTCGAGTTTGAATTTTTACCTTGCTTAGATAAATCAACTCTTTTGAGTGATTACATTTCAATTCGGAACTTAAATAAAAAAATGTTTATCAGAATTATTAATATTGCATTGCAAACTGGTGATGAATTAGGTGTGAAATGGAGCAATGAAGCCAAGGAAGCAATCAAACTAGCTGAGCAATATAAAGACCAATTATCAAAGGTAGGAACATGCCCAAAAAACACAAACTAATTAAAACAGGTTTTAAATGTCCGGAATGCGGCGGTGAATGCGTATATGACATGAATTTAGATTTATTTGTTTGCAATCGTCCTTTGGTCAGTGTTAGCGGTGATGTTAAAGGCTCTTGCGGAAAGTTTTATATGAATAAAGAGAAAGCAAAATGAATAAAAAGCACAATATTAAAATGAAAAAATGCAAAGCGTGCGGTAAGAAATTTACATTATTTAATTCGCTGGCTCAAGTTTGTTCAATTGATTGTGCTATTCAGTATGCAAAAGATAACAAAGTTCAGGAACGTGTTAGGCGTCAATTGAAGAAAATAGCTAAAGAGAAAATTAAAACTCGCTCAGATCATCTAGAAGAAGCACAAACTGTATTTAATGCATTTATTCGAGAAAGAGATAAAAACGAGCCGTGCATTAGCTGTGAACGCTATCACAATGGGCAGTATCACGCAGGACACTATCGAAGTGTTGGCGCATGTCCAGAGTTACGCTTCTGTGAACTCAATGTTCATAAACAATGCTCTGCATGTAACAACCACAAATCAGGGAACATAATTGAATATAGAATTAATTTAGTTAAAAAAATAGGTGCTGAAAAAGTTGAATGGTTGGAAGGACCTCATAAGCCAAAAAAATACACTATAGAACAAATTAAGCAGATTAAAGCTGAATATAAATTTAAGTTAAAAGAATTAAGAAGAGGGGCGCAATGAGAGAAACTAAAGATATTTTAACCGCATGGAAAAATACCCGTGTTTTAAAGCGTATGGGAACAGAATATCCATCCAAATCAGCAGGCATAGAGGGTGCGCCTCGTGATTTTGATTATCGTCAATATTTGACAGAGCAAGAAGCAGAGGTTGTTGATAATGCTGTACTTAGACTTAAAGCTGATAATGTTGAGCGTTGGGCTATTTTAACTGCTTTTTATCTTCGTGAAATCTCTTGTAGTAAACAAGCGCGAATATTGGGTAAGCAAACAACAGAAATAACTAAAACATTACTTGCCGCAGAATGCTTTATTAGAGGTCATATTATTGAATTGTTTACAAAAGTGGCATAGTTGATTTAGTAGATGAAATTTCATACCATTAACCAAAAATTAAGGAGATGGTATGAAAAAGATCTTATTTTGTATATTGATGTTTCCATTTTTTGTTTTTGCTGATGATGAGTTGCAGTCAAAAATTGATTCATGTAAATCAAAACCTAATAAAGATGAACGTTTGAAATGTTATGATAGTTTGTCTAATGTTGAAACTATAGTAATACCTACACAAGGTATAGGGCAGTGGGGAATCTTTAAAGATACATCGCCAGTAGATGATAGTTTATCTGTATATTTAAGCTTAGATGCGAATGATTATATAAATGTTGGTTATAAAAAATTTAAACCTATTCTTATTATTAGATGCAGGGAGAATGCGACATCAGTTTTTATTAATTATGATATTTTTTTAAGTAACAAACCAATTAAACCTTTAACTAGACTTGATTCTGAAAAAGCTATTTCTGATGTGTATTGGGGGACGTCAACTGACCATAAAGCCATTTTTTATGATAGCTTATTAGGCGAGGGAGAAGCATCAATAAAATTTATAAAGAAATTATTAGATAAAAATAAATTTTTTATTCGTGTTACTCCATATAGTGAAAAACCAGTGGATGCTACGTTTGACTTAACTGGTATTAATGAAGCTATAAAGCCGTTAAGGGCTGTTTGTGGTTGGTAGAATAAAGTTATTAGGCTTATTTAAATTTAGTTAATTTGTTTTATTGACCATCAAGAAATTCAAACCCTCTAAGAGGGGTTTTTAATATAAGGTGTTAATCTTTTTTGGGGAAAATAGCTCTAAGCTCTTCCACTCCAGAAGTTATATAATTTAAAGCTCTTTCCATTTTCATTCTTGCAATTTCTTCATTTTTGCCGCCAGATAAAGAAAATGCTTTTGCTAATTCACTTTTTAACGCATCGTAGGAGTCTCTTAATTTATCGTATTCGCTTGTAATAGCTTCAAGCTCATTTTTATAACGGTCAAGCATCAAAATATCATTTATAATTTCGCGTAAATTTGTTTGAGTGATATTTTCAATAACTCTAGTAAGTTCAAGCCGATCAACTAACTCATTATTCAAGCTTCTTTTATTTACCTTTGCTTTTTCTTCTAAATAACTTCGTAAATCTGATGGTAATCTTGTTGGGAATGGTTTGATTGTAGTCATCTCATGATTCCTTTTGATTCATTGCCACAATATAACTATTAAAAAGAATATTGACAAGTGAATCATTATGATCCAAAATAAACATAAAAAATAAGTGTAAATATAACAAAGGAGAATCACTTTGATTCAAAATGTATGCAAAATTAAATCATTCCCGACGCGAATGCCCGATGAATTGAGAAAATGGTATGAAAAAGAAGCTGAGTTATGCAAAAGATCGCTAAACTTTGTGATAGTAGAAGCTCTTACAGAACATAAAGAAAACAAAATCAAAAAAGAAGAGGAAAAGAAAATTGCAAACATCTAAAAAAGCAAAAACCCCAAGTGCGCCAACACCTGAGGTTCAATCATTAATCCCACAGCAAAGAGGAATCAAATCTATGAAAAATGATACATCTTTAGTTAATAAAAGTCAATTGACCATGTCTAGCCGTGAAATTGCGGAGTTGACAAATAAACGTCATCCAGATGTAAAACGTGATATTAAAAATATGTTAGAACAGTTAGAAATAGGTGTGAGCAATTTTGCTCATACCTATAAAGATGTTCAAAATAAACAACAAACAGAGTATTTACTCCCCAAAAAATACATTGAATGTTTATTAACTGGCTACAGCGTTCCTTTGAGAATGAAAGTTATTGATCGTATGCACGAACTAGAAGAAGCGATAGCTCGGTCAACAAATAAAAAAGCAACAGTTTCACAAAAACACATGGGCTTAGCTGAATACAGAAAAGCCAGAGCAATATCAATGGCAACTAAATCAGCAGAAGTTATTTGTAATCGATTCAATAATCTTAGCAAGCCATCTCAGCAAGTTATCTTTGCAAAAATGGTTAATAGTTCAGTAAATGAAGAATTAATCCCTATGCCAATTTTGGAAAACAAAACATTTTCAGCTAGCGATGTGGGTAATATGCTTAATATATCTTCAAACATGATTGGTCGTATAGCTAATAGGCTCAACTTAAAAACAGATGAATATGGAATTTTCGTATTAGATAAATCCCGCTCATCCGATAAACAAGTTGAAACTTTTAGATATAACGAAAAAGCAATAGATGTAATCAAGAATCATCTAATTAATAAAGAAATCGCTTAACTAATTATTATAAGCCCCATTATAGGGGCTACTTGAGGATGTAGAGATGAAACACATTATTGATAATTTCGACTATGAAATAATAGTTAAAAATTTAGAGCAAGCGAAATCATTAGCATATCTCATGGGGAGTAACGTTAATGAAAGCGAAGATAAATCGAATATATTCTGGTTATTACAAGACTTAGTTAATTGTGCTTTGCGACTAGTTGAAGATTCTAAGTCGTTCGTTTAACCCTTTTTTTAGACCCTTTTTTAACGAATTGATTATTATTAATTAATTTTCACATAATAAAAAAGGGTTATTATTTCAAAAATGGCTAAAATTCAGTTAAAACAATAGACTATGTTTGATATAATCTAGTTTACCGCTGCATAAGTGGTTTAGAAAATTATAACAAATAATTATTATAAATAACTTAAACACTTGACTGTTTAAACGTTTAAACGGATAATATGTCTATAATGCGGTTCATAACGCATAAAATATAAGCTCACTAAATAGGTGAGCTTTTTATTATTCATATGCGAGTAATTTTATGAGAACAAGAGCATATAGACGACATCAAGTTAAACGATGCTTAGACAATAGAAAAAATGATTTTTGTTCTGGTGATTCCAGAAAGTCACTTAAAAGACACATCACTACACCAACAACATGTTCTTGTTGGATGTGTGGTAATCCAAGAAAACATCTAGATGAATTAACATTACAAGAACAACGCTCATTATTGAATTTAAGTGAAAGCCTCAATTAAGAGGCTTTTTTACTAAAGTGATTTTTTGTACATTAAGATCGCTTCTTCAATGATCTTACTTTGTGATTTTTCAGTCTTGGCACTTAATTCTATTATTAAGTCAATAATCTCAATAGGCAATTTGTATCCTTTTGATTTTACGCCACGTTTTTCATCACTTTTCTTTTGAATTACAGCTCTTGATAATGCCATATAATCACCTTGATTTCTCATACTATAGTTGTTATATTTAAGGTCATCGGCGAGGCTTTCGCCCCGCCTTTGATTGGTTAATAAACTGAGAAGCTCAAGCTTATTAAAACCAAGAGAAGTAAGATCTGGTACATCTTGTTTCTCCCTTAAGCCCCCATCGAAAGCTGGGGGTTTGCTTTATCAACTCCCTGTTGATGTTTATAATTATAGTCGCACCTACTTTTAAAGTCAACAATTATTACCAAAAAAGTTAAATATTTTTAAATGGATTTATGAAAAAGTTTCTTGTTACTCTGTTATTTATCCCGCTTCTTGCTCATTCAGCACAAAACTTCAATACAGCAAAAACAAAACTAATTCAGTTATACAAATTAAATCCCCAGCAAACCACATTTTATTGCGGTTGTGAATTCGCATTTAATAATAAAAAGGGTATCGTCGATTTCGCTAAATGCGGATATGAGCCAAGAAAGAATTTAAATAGAGCATCTCGTATCGAATGGGAACACGTTATGCCAGCTGAAAATTTCGGACGACATCTAGAATGTTGGCGTGACGGTGGGCGTAAAGAGTGCAAAAAGGATGCGACTTTTAATGAAATGGAAGGTGACCTACATAACTTACAGCCAGCAATTGGCGAAGTTAACGGCGACCGTTCTAATTATCGTTATTCACAGTTCACTAAAGAATTCACTCAATATGGACAATGCAAAACCGCAGTAGATTTTAAAGATAGAAAATTTCAACCTCGTGACGAAATAAGAGGCGTTATAGCTCGCACATATTTCTACATGTCAGATAAATACAATATCAATTTATCGAAATCTGAATATAAGCTAATGCAAGCGTGGGATAAGATGTATCCACCTAACGCTTGGGAATGTGAGCGCAACAAACTAATAGAACAAATTCAGGGTAATGATAATAAATTCGTTACTCAACAATGTAATTAAGCCGACGAAAGTCTTTTTTTAAAAGCCAAAATGCTTTCTTTAAAGTTGTTTATATATTATTCTGTAAATTCCCTTTTAGGAATGAGGAAGATATTGGTGCATAAATTATTAAAATCATTGTTTCTTATTGTTTTTACTCTATTTATTGTATCTTGCACACGAGAAAATTATATGCAAAAACAGTTAGAGGAAACAAATAAAATCATACAAGCTAGATTTTTAGCTAAGAGTCATTTTTACTCTGAGGTGGAACCTAAAGGTAATCAACCAAAGGCTAGAATTACTGTTATTCAAGTTGGATCTGGCGATTTTAACGCTAAAGGTTTATACATATACGAAGCTGGTAATAAATATGATTCAGGATATTTAGTTCCTTACCGATTTGGTGATGAAGGTATGGCACCTGAAGTTTCAGATATTCATGGAGTATCTGTTCCAGATGATTATCTAAAACCATTAAACCAAATTAACATTATACCTGATAAACCATTTATTTTTAATGTGTCTGTAAGTCGATATGATAAAGAAGAAGCAGGATGGTTTCATCCAGCTAGTATAAAGTCAGTCACTTGTAAGTGGAATGATAAAAAATTATTTTTTGTACCTAAAAGAGATAATGATTATTTGTTATCTATTGGTATTAAACCTGTGCAAGATAAAAAGTACCTTTGCATATTGAGACTACAAGAATGGGATAAGAACGCAAAAGAATATAAGAACACGCCTTTTATGCTGTATCCAGAAAAATAGTAAGTTTAATATTATATTTGAAACCGCCCTCAAAGCGGTTTTTTTATACCTAAATTTTGAGTATTCACTCATCACAGAATTGGTAGCAATGCTAGACACACACACGAGCGTTCACTCATTAGCTAGTACGCTACCCTCATTTAATTAAATCAAATCAAGAAATAAAAATGGATAAATATTCTTCACCCGTCTCATATTTCTGGGGGGCTATATGTACTCTGTTTGGCGCCCTGAGCCTGAATGATATTGCCGTTATTGTCGGTATTATTTTATCAATAGCGACATTTCTAGTTAACTGGTGGTATAAACGCCGAGACGCAAATCATAAAGAAAGGCTAAGGCAGTTTTATTATGAAAAACATAAAAAAGATAACGACGACTGCGATTTGTAGTGTTTCGGTAATTATCGGCATAGTCATAGCTAATTACTCAGATGAAATAAGAACAAGCAGGGCTGGGCTAGGCATAATCGGTAATGCTGAATCATGTGTACGAGAGCCGTATCATTGTCCTGCTAATGTGTTAACCGTTGGTATTGGCTCAACTAGTAATGTAGAACAAAAAATATATTCAGATGAAGAAATAGCAAAACGTTGGGTAGATGATATTAAAACAGCTGAGCGTTGTGTTAATCGTTACGCTAATGGTTTTCATCTTCCGCAACCAGTTTTTGATGCTGTTACGTCTATAACATTTAATGTTGGTTGCACAAAAATGCGCGCGTCAACAATGTATAAATATTTGAATACGGGTGACTATAAATCTGTGTGCAATGAGTTCCCGAAATGGAATAAGGCAGGTGGTAAGGTGTTAAATGGGCTGGTTATCAGACGCGAAAAGGAAAAGGCATTATGTCTAAGTGGAATATAGCTTTTGTCGGTGCATTATTATTTGTTAGTTATTTTGCATTCAACTGTTGGCAAGATGAAAGACTTGCAGTAGCAAGAGAAAATCAAATAAAAATAGAATTTGAACAATATAAGCAGAGCAATAATGCCGTTAAACAACTGGAATTAAATATCATTGAGACAATACAAAATGGTCAAGCCAAAACAGACGCTTTGCGCAATGATGTTGATAATGGTCTTATCGAGTTGCGCGTCCAAGTCGAAACCATCGAGCGAGATAGTACCGCCACCAGCAATATTGCTAACAAAGCCTTACGACTTGCACGAACTTCTCAACAAGATTATTACAATCTCTCCAACGCAATCGAGTACAACAAAGTAATAATTGAAGGTTGGCAAAAATACTATTGTAAAGAGATTGCACCAAAGAACAATACTGAATTTATGTGCAAAGGGTTAGAGCGATGATAAACGTATATAACAATCATCGTTGGCGTAAAGCTAGGCAGACATATCTACAGCGTAACCCATTTTGTGTCATGTGCCTAAAGCAAGGCAGGTATGAACCGGCCACAGCGGTAGACCACATTATCCCCCATAAGTTAGAACAAGCATTAATATCTAAAGACCCAATCAAGATAAAGAAAGCCCAGAAATTATTTTGGGATTCATCAAACTATCAGGGCTTATGTAGTACTCATCACTCAAGCACTAAACAACGTATTGAGAATAGAGGAATAGAGATAGGATGCGATGTTAATGGTATGCCTTATGGTGGACATTGGGTTAATGATAAAAAATAACTTATTGATTAATAATATGTTAATTAATATACATAAATAGGGGGAGGGGGTGCTTAATTTCTACAACTTTTTGCCTTCCAAACCGCCCACCCTCATTTTTGTGCAAAATCGCGAATTGAAATCTTTTTTTTGGAGTCCTTATGGCAGGTCGAAGACCAACCCCAACCCCACTTAAACTGGTGACAGGTAATCCCGGTAAGCGACCTTTAAATAATAAAGAGCCTAAACCTAAAGGGGGTTACCCTGATATCCCACCTCATTTTAATAAGCAAGCTCAAGGCATTTATCTTTGGCTGTGCGATATGTTAAATGACATGGGCTTATTAACAGTAGTTGATGGGATCGCAATTGAACGCTTAGCAAAATGTTATATCGAAATTTTAGAATGCGACAAAGTTATAGATAAATTTGGGCAAGTGCAAGAGGTTGTGAATACACAAGGGGAATTAGTTTTGAAGTCTAATCCTGCGGTAGCTCAACGGGCAGATGCTGACAGACGATTACGCGCTTGGATGATTGAGTACGGTTTGACCCAAGCATCAAGATCAAAGGTAAAAGTAAATGGCAAAGAGGAAGAAAACGAACTCGACCGATTCTTCGGTTGATAAAGCAACTCAATATGCCATTGATGTAACATCAGGAAAAATTTTAGCGGGTCCAGACATAAGGAATGCATGCAAAAGACATCTGGACGATTTAAAAACCGCAAAAGAAAAAGGTTTAGTTTGGGATACTGAATCTGCTCAGCGAGCGGCAGATTTCTTTGAGAAGGTACTTAAGTTAAATGGCGGAGAGTATGAAGGTAAGCCTTTTGTACTACTACCGTGGCAATACTTTATTGTCGGCTCATTATTTGGGTGGAAAACATTAGACGGTTATCGCCGTTTTCGCATGGCATATATTGAATCAGGCAAGGGTTCGGGTAAATCGCCGTTAGCCGCAGGGATAGGGCTTTATTGTTTAATGGCTGATAACGAGCCGAGAGCAGAAGTCTATGCTGCAGCGACAAAAAAAGATCAGGCAATGATTTTATTTCGTGATGCTGTTGCCATGGTTGAGTTGTCCCCTGATCTGGATAAGCGAATAAAAAAATCGGGTACTGGTCAGAATGTTTGGAATTTAGCCTACTTACAAAAAGGGGCTTTTTTTAGGCCTATATCTTCAGATAACGGACAATCAGGCCCGCGTCCTCATTGTGTATTAATTGACGAAATTCACGAACATAAAACTAACGAAGTCGTTGAAATGATGCGCGCCGGCACAAAAGGGCGAACTCAAGCAATTATCGTAATGATAACAAACTCAGGTCATGATAAAACAAGCGTTTGCTATGAGTACCACGAGTATGGGCGCAAGGTTGCAGAACAAACATTAATTGATGATGCATTCTTTTCTTTTATTTGTTCATTAGATGAAGGAGACGATCCGCTTACTGATGAATCGTGTTGGCCAAAAGCTAATCCTTCCCTCGGGCATACATTCACGCATAAATATTTGCGTGAGCAAGTTACGCAAGCAAAAGGGATGCCTACAAAGGAATCCATTGTAAGACGGTTAAATTTTTGCCAGTGGGTTGAATCAGCTAACCCTTGGTTGGCTGCTGATATTTGGATGGGCAATGAACAAGATTTTGATATTAATGAGTTAATTGGTGAGGAGTGTTACGGAGGACTTGATTTATCAGGTACGCGTGATTTAACCGCATTGTCTCTTTATTTCCCTAAGCATAAAAAAGCCTTTACTGAATTTTGGACACCGCAAGAAACATTATTAGATAGGGCCAAGTCCGATCATGTTCCCTATGATGTTTGGGTAAAACAAGGTTATTTATTTGCAACTCCCGGACGTGTTGTTGATTATGATTATGTTGCTAATCGTCTAGGTGAGTTAAAAGCTAAATTTAATATTATTAATTTGGCATTTGACCCCTACAGAATTAAGTATTTCCAAAAATCACTGGATAATGCATCCATTGATATTGAAATGACATCACATGGGCAGGGGTTCTATAAGTCTAAAGATAGTGGTTTATGGATGCCACATTCTATCGAACTGCTAGAAAAAGATATTACAGAAAATAATATCATTATTAAATTCAATCCTTGCTTGCGGTGGAATGCAGCAAGCGCAGTCCTCGAATCTGATAACAAGGAAAATAAGGTCTTTGCGAAAAAGAAAAGCTCCGGGCGTATCGACGGCGTTGTATCTTTAGCTATGGCCAGAGGATGCGCCGACGGTGCATCAGAACCTATGAATAATTTATCAGAACACATCTTAAACGTAGGAATACGGTCATTATAATGAATATATTTAACTTATTTAAGCGCAAAGGGGAATCGGTTTCCACTTCTCAAGCACCACCTAATTACACAGGTTTTTTATTTGATACATATGCAGGTCGGAGGGTTAGTCCAGCTCTTGCTATGCAATTAACTGCTGTATTCGGTTGTGTTCGTGTATTAACTGAATCTGTCGGGATGTTGCCTTGTTTTTTATACCAAGCAACAGATAGCGGACGCAAGAAAGCACCTAAAGAAAAACTCTACTCACTTTTATATGTAGCCCCTAACAACTACATGACCCCCCAAGAGTTTTGGGAATATATGATCGGCTGTTTGTGTTTAAGAGGTAACTTTTACGCATATAAAGTCAAAGTATTTGGTGAAGTAGTCGAATTACTCCCTCTTTTGCCCGATAGTGTGCAGCCGAAATTAAATGATAAATGGGAACCAGTCTATCAAGTCACATTCCCAGACGGCTCTTGTGATGTGCTTTCTCAAGATGAAATTTGGCACGTGCGTACGTTTTCGACGGACTCATTGGTTGGATTAAGCCCTATTAGTTATGCGCGTCATGCAATCGGGTTGGGTTTGGCTACCGAAGAACACGGATCGCGACTATTTAGTAATGGCGCAGTTTCAAGCGGTGTATTGCAAACCGATCAAGTATTAACTGATGAAGCATACAAAAGGTTGAAAGAGAACTTTCAAGAACAACATCAAGGGCTAGAAAACGCGCATAAGCCGATGATTTTAGAAATGGGCCTTAAGTGGAATAACATCAGTATGTCTGCCGAAGATGCCCAGTTTTTAGAAACCAGAAAATTTCAGCTTGAGGAAATATGCCGAATATTCCGCGTGCCGATGCATATGGTCCAAAACACCGACAGGGCCACATTCAATAATATTGAAAATCTCGGTATGGGGTTTGTTAATTACTCATTAGTGCCGTATTTAACTCGCATTGAGCAACGCATCAACATTGGACTCGTCAGTAAAGAAAAACGAGGTCAATTTTATGCCAAGTTTAACGTCGGGGCGTTATTGCGCGGTGACATGAAATCTCGCTACGACTCATACGCAACAGGCATTAATTGGGGCATTTTATCGCCGAATGAGTGCCGTGATTTAGAGGAGCGCAACCCGCGTGACGGTGGCGATATCTATCTTACCCCAATGAACATGACTACTAAACCACAGGATAATAACAAAAATGACATTAAAGAAATGCATTGATGTGTCACTTACAATTAAATCAATTACCGATAGTGGCGAATTTGAAGGCTACGGTTCGGTTTTTGGTGTTAAAGATTCTTACGATGACATTGTAATAAAAGGGGCTTTTGCAGAATCACTTAAGCGATGGAATGAAAAAAAACGGATGCCTGCCCTACTTTGGCAACACAACACCCAAGAACCAATAGGTATTTATAAGGAAATTTTTGAGGATGATCAAGGACTGGTAGTTAAAGGGCAACTGCTAATTGATGATGACCCACTCGCAAAACGAGCTTACGCTCATCTGAAAGCTGGCTCTATAACTGGTCTATCAATTGGTTATGTCCTAAAAGATTGGGAGTATAACCACGAAAAAGAAGCTTTCATGCTAAAAGAAATTGATTTGTGGGAAATTTCATTAGTTACATTTCCTGCAAATGACGAAGCACGCATAAGTAATGTGAAAAGCATATTGGAAAAAGGGGAAATTCCTTCACCAAGAGATATAGAAAGAGTACTGCGCGACGTTGGACTCTCCAGAACTCAGGCAAAAGCGTTTATGTCTGAGGGATATTCTTCACTAAAACAGCGAGATGCTAGTAATGGCGAGGAAAACGCATTAAATATTTTAAAATCAATTTTTAACTAGGAGATTATATATTATGGCAGTAGATCAACAAGATGCCGTGCAGGTCGCGCAGGAACTTAAACAACGATTTGAAGAATTTAAGTCTGTAAATGATCAGCGATTAGAAGCAATCACACAAGAAAAAGGGAAGTTAGCTGGTCAAGTTGAAACGCTAAACGGCAAATTATCTGAATTGGATAATTTAAAAACCAATCTTGAAAACGAGCTTGCTGAGTTTAAACGCCCAGCAGGAGGAAATAAACAAGCCTCAGCACATAAAGAAGCGTTCGCAAAATTTATTCGCAAAGGCGACGATCAGGGGCTAGCGGAGTTAGAACAAAAAGCAATGCAAACTGGCGTTGATGCAGACGGTGGATATGCCGTTCCTGAAGAATTAAACACTGATATTTTATCCGCCTTACGTGATGAAGTCGTGATGCGTCAGGAATGTAATGTTATTACAGTTGGTACACCTGAATGGAAAAAACTAGTCAATAAAGGCGGCATTTCTAGTGGCTGGGTGGGTGAAACCGATCCGCGACCTGAAACTGGTACACCTCAATTTGGCGTAATTACTCCTGTATGGGGTGAAATCTACGGTAACCCGTACGCTACACAAACCATGCTAGATGATGCATTTTTCAATGTTGAGTCATTTATTACAGACGAGTTAACGCAAGAGTTTGCCGAAAAGGAAGAAGCAGCGTTCACTTTAGGTGATGGCGATAAAAAACCAAAAGGCTTTTTAACTTATGCAACTGATGCAAAAGATGATAAAACCCGCGAGTGGGGTAAATTGCAAAATATCACATCAGGTGCAGTAAAAGTAATATCTTCTGATGATATTGTGAGTCTTATTTATACTTTGCGCAAAGTCTATCGTAACGGTGCTAAATTTATGATGAACAATCAATCATTGTTAGCAGTTCGTCTACTAAAAGATGATAAAGGCAATTATATCTGGCAACCAGGATTGCAAGTTGGCCAACCATCATTATTGTCTGGCTTCGCTGTTGCTGAAAACGAGCAAATGCCCGATATTGGTGATACATCAGGTAAAGCTCCAATTGCATTTGGTAATTTTAAACGTGGTTTTTATATCTTTGACCGTATCGGCATTCGCATGTTACGCGATCCGTATACTAAGAAACCATTTGTCGGGTTCTACACTACAAAACGTGTTGGCTCAATGTTAAATGATAGTAACGCAATTAAGTTGCTTACAATCAAAAAATCAGGTAGCTAATGTTAAGCCCTCATAACGAGGGCTTTTTTATGAGGTAATTATGGCAGATCAATCTTATAAATTTCCCACCTTAGACGAGATAAAAAATCAATGTCGTATTGATAATGATGATGAAGATAATCTGTTGAATATCTATCTTAAAGCCGCTATCAGTAGAGCGCAAAATTATACAAATCGCATATTTTATGAAGATAAAATTCCAGAAGATGCTAATTCTTCGGCAATGTTGGTTGAACCAGATGTAAAAATAGCGATTTTATTAGCTGTTGGGTATTGGTACCAACAACGAGAAGATGTTACTAGCGAACAGTTATATTCCGTTCCTCTTGGGTTCAATGCATTATTAAACTCTTATAGGTATATCCCGATATGATTCATGCTGCAGGAAAACGGAATCAAAAAATATTAATTCGCCGAAGATTAGATATTCCAGTTGGTTTTAGTGAAGTTGATACCGAATATTCAAAAGGTATTTACAAATGGGCTAAAGTTACGCAACCCAACTCATCAACTTATTTCGATTCAATTCAGACCCAGAATATAATCACCCATTACTTTGAAATAATTGCAAACGATCGAGTACCTATATCTATTGATTATGAGGTTGTTTGGAATGGGTCGATTTATAAAATCAAGCGATGTAGATGGTTAGATCATTCTAAGAAATATTTATTATTGGAATGTGAGGAGATTTGTGCTAATGAGTAATCCAGATTATAACGTTCACGTCGATTTTAATTTAGTTGAAGTTGCTGAACTTGACCGGAAAAAATTGCGTAAAACATTCGTCAAGATCGGTAAGAAAATTCAAGCAACATCACGAGCTTTAGTTAGCAAAAAACAAGTCTCTCAAAGTGGAGAATATCCAGGTTTTCGAAGCGGTAAATTAAGTCGTTCAATCGGTTATAAAGTTCCAAGGCCAACATCACGTAGACCAGGATTAATGGTTATAGTTATGCCAAATGTTAAAGGCGGCAGTAACATGGAAAAGCTGATGGGGGCATATTATCCAGCCTTTTTATTTTATGGTGTGCGACGTAACGCAAAACGAGGGAAAAGTCATAAAAAAGGGGCATCAGGTGGGACGCCATGGCGGATTGCTCCACGAGGGAACTTCATGATTGATGCATTAAATAAAGAATCGTCGTGGAGTAAATACACGTTAGCTAAAGAACTCGTTAACTCTATGAAGCAGGTTAAACAATGAAATTATCAAATATTGTTCAAACTTTACGCCAATTAAGTCCTAGTTTTGAAGGTCGTATTGGCGGCGCTGCTGAATTTTCAGCTATTAAAGATGCCGCATTTTTGAAATTACCAGCAGCTTACGTTGTACCACTTGACGACAGAGCAGAGGATAACAAATCACAAACGGATTATTGGCAAGATGTGACAGAGGGGTTTGGTGTCATTGTTGTATTAAAGCCATTAGACGAACGAGGCCAACATGAGGCCTATGATATTGTCGAAGATATTAAAGCCGAACTCTGGCGAGCCTTACTTGGGCTAGAAGTTTCTCCGGCCCATCATCCAATTCAATATGATGGTGGTGACTTACTTGATTTAGATCGTGGCAGAATTTTTTATCAATTTAATTTTAGCGCTGTGCGTGAAGTAGGATTTGAAGATACTCGTCAATATTTCGATTTGAATCCGACAGAAAACTATAATCCTTTAAATATAGGAAAGTTCAACACATTATCAGGGACTTTAAAAGATACTGATTCATCAGTAACCGTTAATTTTGAACACAATAATATCTATGAGGGTAACAATGATAATTAAACCAGTGAGTGGCAAGCAGGTATATGACCCCAATAGCGGAGATTATTTACCAGCAGACGGTCGTAATGTTGAGTTTAACCAATACTGGGCAAGACGACTAACAAATAACGATGTTGAGGAAGTTAAAAACATCAAAGTTAAACAAGAAAAAAAGGTACAAAAAAATGACGATTAGTTTTAATAATATTCCGAGTAATATTAGAGTGCCGTTGTTTTATGCTGAGGTGGATTCATCTGCAGCTAATACAATTCAAGATACTGGAGCATCATTAATCATTGCTCACCCGCTCACTGATAGCCAAATTGAACGTAATAAATTAGTTATTATGCCATCAGCAGATCAGGCTAAAAAGTTAGCAGGTCGAGGTAGCCAATTAGCAAGAATGGTTGAATCATTTCGAAATGTCGATAATTTTGGTGAGCTTTATGTAATTGCCGTGGAAGAACCAACAACAGGGGCTAAAGCAACTGGCACAATACAAATACTTGGCACAGCTGAAGAAACTGGCACATTAAATTTATATATTGGTAACACTAAAATTCAATCGCGCGTGACCATTTCTGATACCGCCGAAAATATTGCAAATGCCTTAAATAGTGTAATCAATGCTAACCAAGATTTACCAGTCACGGCAACAGTTACAGACAGCACAGTAAAGCTGACTGCAAAAAATAAAGGGCTAAACGGTAATGATATTCCGCTATGCATTAACTATTACGGCGCGGTTGGTGGTGAAGAAACACCGGACGGATTAAAAATTACTATAACTCAAATGCATGGTGGAACTGGCACTCCAGATTTAACGCCGGTTATTGCTGCCATGGGTGACAAACTCCTTGATTTTATCGCATTCCCATTTAATGACTTATCATCTTTGGCAACATTTAATCATGAAATGGATGATACTACGGGTAGATGGAGCTATGCGCGCCAATTATATGGACACGCTTATACCGCTAAAAAAGGCGATTTATCCGAACTTGTCGAATTTGGTGATAAATTAAATTACCAACATATTACTGTCGCCGGTTATGAGAAAACTATTCAAACGGGTATTGATGAATTAGTTGCGATGCGAACTGCTCGTAATGCCGTATTTATTCGTAACGATCCGGCTCGCCCAACACAAACTGGGTTATTAAATGGAGCATTACCAGCATCTGATAGTAATCAGTTTACGCTAACTGAACAGCAATCATTATTAAGTCATGGTATTGCAACAGCATATGTTTCAAGTGGTAATTTATTAATTCAGCGAGATATCACCACATATCAACGTAACAGTTATGGTGTAGCCGATAATAGTTATTTAGATAGCGAAACACTACATACACTTGCATATATATTGCGCAAATTACGCAGTGTGATAACTACAAAATATCCAAGGCATAAACTTGCTAACGATGGTACAAGATTTGGTGCGGGGCAAGCGATTATCACACCATCAATTGCTAAAGCTGAAATCAACGCAAATTATCGTCAACTTGAATTAATGGGGCTAGTTGAAAACTTTGATTTATTCAAAAAGAACTTAATCGTTGAACGAAATATTAACAATCCTAACAGACTAGATGTGTTATTCCCACCAGATTTAGTTAACCAATTACGCGTATTTGCCGTACTGGCACCGTTTAGATTGCAATATCCACAACAGGAGACAAACTAATGTCGAACCGACGAGTAGGCGGAACAAGTTTTGTAAAAGTTGATTCCGAACAATTATCTTTGACTGGCGGTATTGAAGTGCCGATGAATACAAATGTTAAAGAAAGCATTATAGGGCTTGATGGGTCAGTCCATTATAAAGAAACATATCGAGCACCTTACATAAAAGGTACATATAAAATACCTGCTGATTTTCCAATTGATAAAATAACATCAAGCGATTCCATGACAGTTACTACAGAACTAGCCAATGGCAAAGTTTACGTATTGTCTAATGCTTGGGTTAACGGTGAAGTTAATCACAATGCCGAAGAGGGTACAGCAGAAATCGAATTTCACGGTGAAGAAGGATTTTATCAATAATGAAAGAAATTAAATTATCACAGCCGATTCCAGCACACGGCAATGAGCTACATGTGCTGGAATTAAAAGAGCCCACCGTTAAAGATATCAAAAAGTTAGGCTTTCCGTTTGACAGCAATATGATCGGAGACCCAAAAAAAGTCGCAGATTACATTGTTGCGCTAGGTAACGTTACACCTAGTTCAGTTGAACAACTGACACCTTATGATTTTTTAATGATCACCGGTGAAATTATGATGTTCTTCGGCCCAAAGGAGAAGGCAGAGAATACAGCGGAGGAGGAGCAAGTGACAACAGCGGAATAATCACAATCGAATATCTTGTAAACCTTTGTTTTGATCTCGCCAAATATTGGCAACTCTCCCCTTTTTACATCATAGAAGAACGTTCACTATCAGAAGTATTTGAATTAGTAGAACAGGCAAACCGCATAGAAAACAGTAGGGAATCATAATGGCAGGCTTTAATTTAAAAGCTGTGGTGACGTGTGTTGATAAACTGTCGCCGCAGTTAAATACAATGAAAGGCAAACTTGAAAAGTTTCAGAAAACCATGAATAAATCAGGGTTTGGGAAACTTGGGTTAAAGGATGCTGTTACTGGACTTGCTATTTCTGCGCCCTTCGTTAAAGGTGTGAAAGATGCAATGGCGTATGAAGAAGTCATGGCTGATATTAGAAAAGTTGTTGACTTTGACACGCCGGAGCAATTTAAGCAAATGGGGCAGGATATTCGTGAAATGTCGCTTCAATTGCCAATGGCTGCTAAAGACATCGGGGCCATTGTCGCTGCTGGTGGCCAAGCCGGTATACCAAAAGACGATTTAAAACAGTTTGCGGAAGATGCTGTAAAAATGGGTATCGCGTTCGATACTACAGCAGAAGAAGCGGGCAGCACCATGGCGACATGGCGAACGGCTTTAAAAATGACTCAGGGCGAGGTCGTTAGCTTATCTGATAAAATTAACTTATTAAGTAACACACAAAATGCAAAAGCAAGAGATATTTCAGATGTTGTATCGCGGATTGGTACTCTTGCTGCACAATCCGGTGTCGGTGCTGATAAATTGGCAGCATTAAGTTCAACCATTATTGCCACCGGTACAAATACCGAGCAGGCAGCAACAGGTATTAAAAACTTTATGCTGACGCTAACATCGGGCAAAGCTGCAACAGCAAAACAACAAAAAGCATTACAACAACTAGGATTCACATCAACACAAATTGCAAAAGACATGCAAAAAGATGCCGAAGGGACGATTATGAAGGTGCTTGAATCGCTTGGTAAAGTCTCAGCAGATAGACGAGCAGCAGCACTAACAGTGCTTTTTGGAAAAGAAAGTGTTGCAGCAATTTCACCGTTGCTCAACAATATTGATTTGTTAAAAGCTAACTTTAACCGAGTTGGTGATGCAGCACAATATGCGGGTTCAATGCAGAAAGAATATGATTCACGTTCAAGTACAACAGCTAACAAGTTGCAGCTTTTTAACAATGCATTAATGAATGTTAGCTTATCCATTGGTGATGCGTTATTACCAGCATTCACAGAGTTACTTGAAGAATTGCAACCGCTAATAGTTGAATTTGGTCATTTTATTCAAGCCAATCCTGAACTTGTAAAAATGGTGGCGATGGCTGTAGCTGGACTAATTGGCTTAAGAGTTGCTTGTGCAGGTGTAAATATTATTGTTGGTACACTTTCAACTAGCATCACGGTCTTTAATGGAATATTGAAAGGTGTCACTTTAGCAACAAAACTATTTACATTTGCACAAATAGCGTTATCAAATGCATTTAAAATTGTTCGTATAGCGTCTTTAGCTTTGACCGCTGTCATGGCTATGAACCCAATCGGTCTTATCATGACAGGTATTGCTGTCGCTGCAACATTAATCATCACATATTGGGATGATATAGTTAAGTTCTTTCAGTGGTTGTGGGGTGTTATTAAGCCTTACGTTATGCCAATAATCAATTTCTTTATTGAAGGGTTCAAAGTTGGAGCTTCTTTTATTGTTAATGCTTGGGGTGCTGTTAGTAAATTCTTTAGTGGATTATGGTCAACAATTAAGCCTTATGTTATGCCTATTATTGATGTCTTTATTGCTGGGGTTAAAGTTGGCGCAAGTTTTATTACAAGTGCTTGGGGTGCTGTAGGTAAGTTTTTTTGTGGTTTGTGGGAAACTATCAAACCGTATGTCATGCCCATTTTCGATGTGTTCATTACTCCTTTAAAAGCAGCAGGCGATCTTATTCCAAAATTGTGGGAGAAAGTGCAAAATTTCTTTAAAAAATTATGGGATAACGTAAAGTCGGGTATTCAGCCGCTGCTTGATTCGTGGACCTATTTATTTGGTGATAAAGAAAAAAATATCAAAGTAAATGTTGACACATCGAGCTTGCCAAAAGAAATGACAAGACCAATGGTTATGTACCCATACTATGAAACACCACAACTGCCAATGAATAACTTTTCAAATAGCAATACAGCAAATCGTAATAGTAAAGGCGAGTTAGTTGTTAAGTTTGAGAATGCGCCACCGGGGACTATAGTAAAAGAAACAAAGCAATCTAAAGGCTTTGCTAAAGCTGATGTTGGATGGAGTCCTTTTACGAACTTCAACTTCGGGAGCAATTAATGATCTGGTTAAATAATTTATTGCCGGCCAGTTTTCGCGGTGTACCATTTCAAGTTAACGGTGCATCATCAGAATTTGGGCGGCGCAACCAAACGCACGAATACCCGTTTAGGAATGTACCCTATACCGAAGATATGGGGCGTTCCGCACGCAGGAATAAAATTGATGCTTTTCTAATTGGTGACGATCACAAAGAACAAGCGGAAAAACTTGTAGAAGCAATCGAAGAAGAGGGTGCGGGAACATTAATACACCCTCTCCTTGGTGAACTTAATGTCAATATTGTGGGTACCGCTACAGTAAGTAACTCAATTGAAAATGGTCGAATGAGTGTTATTTCATTTTCATTTGTCGAAGCTGGTGAATTAATATTCCCCGATTCATCTGTTGCTACTGACGATGTAGTTAATGAAAATGCGGATAACGTGGATCAGGAGTTGTTAGATGCCTTTGAAGATTTTGATCTTATTGATGCACCTGATTTTATTCAAGAGAATATTCTTGATAACACCGTGTCAATTTTGGACGGTATAGCTGATACATTTAATACAATAACTCCATACGTTAGAGATGCAGTAAAAATAATGAATGGTGATTTATCGCCGATTCTTGGTGCAGGTGGTTCATCAATAGTTAACTCAATGAAAAATGTTTGGAGAAGTGCAACAAGATTTACCAATTCAGTGAAAGGTCTTATATCAAGGGCCAAAGTTTTTACTGGCACATCATTTGTTAAAAATTTATCACCGGTTGGAATATGGACAACTGATAGCAGATCAACAAAACAAACCAAAAAAAACCAAAATATAATTAATACTGCAATACGTGTTACGGCATTAACTGAAGCATCACGAACAATTGCATCATTACCTAAGCAAACTAAAAATGATGCACTAAAAAAAGCGTCATCGTTTCCGCCAATTTGTCTTAGCCCTGTTGCAAGTTCTACTGTAAATAGTGCAGATGGGAGTTTTAATTCACATGAATTAATTGAAAATTCTCAATCACAACAACAGATAATAAATAGAACTAGTAACGCCAATACTACAACGACTGTAAACAGTGGAAATACGGTAAAAAATAATACAATTTCTTTTGATGATTTACTTGAAATTAAAGATGCTATTAATACCTCATTTGATATTGAGCTATCACGAACACAAAATGATAAATTATATGTAGCGTTAGTTAAATTAAAAGCTGCAGTTAATCAAGATATCAATGAACGATTAGTTAAAATTGAAAAGACTATTGTTTATATTCCAACTGATGTATTACCAGACCTAGTGTTATCTCATTATCTCTATAACAACTCTAAACGTTGTGACGATATATCAACGCGCAATAACATTTTACATCCCGGTTTTGTTCCAGTTCGAGAATTAAGAGTACCTAAGCCATGAATAATGTTTTTTTAAAAGTTAATCGTAAGTATTTCGGTGGGTGGACCGATATTAGCATTTCGGCAGGTATTGAACGGCTTGCAAGAGATTTTAATGTCACTATCACACGGCAATGGCCGTCATCTGGTGATGAATCAGAAACCAAAATAGCTGTTAAAAATGGCGATCTTGTCGAGGTTTTTATTGATGATGATGTGGTTTTAACAGGTTATATTGAAGCGTTACCAATCAGATATGATGCGAGTTCTATATCGATGGGAATAGTTGGTCGGAGTAAAACGGCTGATTGTGTTGATTGTAGTGCAGTACCAAAACAATATAGCGGAAGTTCAACAGTTCAAGTTATTCAGGATTTAGTTAAACCATTTAAGCTGAATGTAATTAATCAAGGCGGTGATGCAGGCTCTCTTAGTATTCAAGCTGATCAAGGTGACACCGTTTTTGATGTCATTAGTAAAATAATGGGCATGCAACAGATTATTGTATTCGATGATGAGCAAGGACAAGTCGTAATTGGTGATATCGGTTCAGATGAAGCAAAGACGGCGTTAGTATTAGGTAAAAATATCTTATGTGCGAATACTGAAAAAAGTATTAAAGATCGTTACTCAGATTACTTTGTTTCAGGGCAAAGTGTTGGTGATGATGAAAACTTTGGACAGGCAACGCTAGCGTCAGTTCGAGCATCAACTAAAGATGAAGGTATTCTACGTTATCGTCCTTTAATTATTAAACAATCAGGAGATTCAAATAACGGTACTTGTCAAGATCGTTGTGAGATGGAAAAGACTTTAAGGGCAAGTAAAACCAGAGAAGTTACATACACGGTTCAAGGTTGGCGACAGGGTGATGGAACGCTATGGAAACCGAATCAAATGGTTGTCGTTGATGATCCGCTACTGGGTTACGATAATGAAAAGCTGGTTATTGCCGAGGTTAAATACAGCTTAAGCAGTCGCGGAACGTTATGTGAATTAAAAGTAGGTCCCGTTGAAGCCTATTTGCCTGATAAGAAGAAAACCAAGAAGAAAAAAGGTAAGAAAGCCGATGGCGAGGTATTTTAATGCGTAAAGTTTTAAATAAAATAATGAACCTTGTATCTCGTGGCTATATCACATTCAGTAATAGCGCAAGCAAATGCCAGACGTTGCAAATCAAAATGTCGGGCGGTGAACAAAAAAGTGATGTCGAGCATATCGAGCCGTACGGTTTTACGTCACGTCCGCTTGACGGAGCAGAAGCGGTAGCGTTATTTTTAGACGGCGATAAGTCGCATGGTGTGATTCTTGCTGCTGGCGATCGTCGTTACCGTATTAAGTCGCTTAAAAAAGGTGAAGTTGCTATTTACACTGACGAAGGTGATTACATTATTTTTAATCGCAATAATGAAATCAATGTAAAAACTAATAAATTTATTGTGAATGCTGATGATGCAATAGAGTTAAATACAAAAAGCTTAACAGTTAACGCATCATCAGGAACACAATTTAATACACCATCATTAAAATCGTCTGGAGAAATAGAGGATAAAACTAGCACTATTTCAGATATCAGAACCGTTTATAATGGTCATACAC
Organism: Gilliamella sp. B2969; assembly: GCF_026536195.1. Lineage (NCBI taxonomy): Bacteria > Pseudomonadati > Pseudomonadota > Gammaproteobacteria > Orbales > Orbaceae > Gilliamella > Gilliamella sp. B2969. The sequence goes on along the minus strand of NZ_JAFNOP010000004.1, from coordinate 3,049 downwards.
ATAACGAAACAAACACGGTAACACGCAATCCAAATCAAAAAATGGGTTAGTTTGTATAGACGTTTAATTCAAAGGGGACAAATTGTGCCTTTATTCTGTCAAAATAATACGTCATTTCAAAAGGCGCATCTTTTGCTAATACCCACAGATGTCCCGCTTGTTTTAAAGCATCGTCTTTGGATGCCAGTTTAGGCTGTAACATCCTCATTACAGAATATGTTGAACACAACATACCTTGTCGTGCTTGTTCATTTTTTGCATTGCCAGTAGATGTTATTTGTATGTTGGTTAATTTATTTTTTTCGTTAATTTTTAATATGACAGTAAACGTAACGTTACCTAGATTAAATTCTTGATAACCGTTTGCACCATCATTTATTAAACGCAACTCATCTACTTTCATTTCTGCACATTGTGGAATTGTGTTGAAGTATTTTTTTATCCCTTTATCAAACTGTTTAGCGGTCAATGGTAATTCTTTTTGCTCTGCGTTTGTAGCACCTGCCAACAGAACCAAAGCTAACAAAGATAATTTTTTCATTTTTATTCCTTAATGTGTGAGTTTAATAATGCTTATAAAAGTTAATGACAGATTGATTTCAATGTCATCACATACAAAGCCACTTTATCGAGCTTTAATAATTTCGCTATTCACATGGCGACGAAAAAACGCCAGTGATGATTCAGAGCACCCTTACGGTTGGTGGGGTGATTCTTACCCTAGTATAGCAAATGACAAAATTGGGTCACGCCTTTATTTATTGGCTCGCTCAAAATTAACCAATCAAACAGCAAACTTTGCAAAAATTTATATAAAAGAGGCTGTGCAATGGATGATTGATGACGGGATAGCTTCTCGAATAGATGTTTCAGTAAAGCGAACAGATTTAACCGTTTTAGTTGCTACTATCAATATTTACAAAAAAGATGGAAGTAACGAAGAATTTAGGTTTGACAACTTATGGAGTGATATTAATGCCTAGTGGATTTTCAAGACCGACTTTACCAGATTTAATCACAACTATTCGCAATGATTTATACGCGCGTTTAGCCGTCGATGACGAATTAATTTCATTACGTCGCAATGACCATGATATATACGGTCGAGTTATAGCGGGGGCCACACATGTGTTATTAGGCTACATTGAAAACATGGCCAAAAACATTTTACCCGATCAAGCAGATGAAAATTGGCTAATTCGGCATGGTAATATGAAGCGTTGCTATCGTAAAGAACCAACGGCGGCAATTGGTTATGTTCGATTTGATGAAGTGGCTGATGGTATTGTTATTAATAAAGACCAAAAGGTCAAGCGTCAAGTTGATCAGTGCACGTATACAGTTACGAAAACAACGACATCAACAAATAATGTTTTAAGAGTTCCGGTAGTTTGCGATGAGGTGGGTAAAAAAGGTAACTGTGATGATGGTACAAGCATGTCACTTATTACACCTGTAACTGGATTATCGTCAACATGCTTTGCTGATTCTATCGAGGCTGGAACCGATATTGAAGATTTAGAATCGTTTAGAAAACGCGTTATCGATAGATGGTATTATACGCCTCAAGGCGGAGCAGACCAAGATTACGTTCAATGGGCGAAAGAAGTACCGGGAGTTACAAGAGCTTGGTGTTATCGTCACTGGGCGGGAACCGGTAGTGTAGGTCTACTGGTCGCAAATAGCGACCCGGTTAACCCAGTTCTGGATAATACAACAATTCAAAGTATTAAAAAGCATATCGAGCCATTAACTCCTGTCGCCGGCTCGATGTTGATTGTGTTTTCACCTGTTTTGAAACCTATCAATTTTAAACTGATGGTAACACCTGATAATCCCGAAATTCGTTACCAAATTGAACAGGAACTGAAGTCATTTTTATTGAGAGAAGGCACACCACAAACGACCTTGTTCAAATCAAGGATCAGTGAAGTTATTAGCGCATCGTTCGGTGAGTATGCTCATGAATTATTCTATCCGAACAAAGATATCTTTATAGAAAAAAATGAAGTAGCGGTATTTGGGGGTATTGAATGGATATAGAAAAACAATACCAAAGTATGGTCGGTAATTTATTGCCCTACGGTCCCGCTTGGGATAAAACAGAGCCAATTCTTTTATCACTTGCATTAACACTATCAAAAACTCATCTTCGTATTGATGATTTAATGAGAGAAATAGACCCATGCACTACAACTGAACTTATCGACAGATATGAGCAAATATGTGGTCTACCCGATAGTTGCTATTCAGAGCAATTTCAGACGTTAACTACTCGACGAAATCGACTAGATTCTAAACTAAATCTAACAGGCGGAATAAACAAAGATTTTTATCTCCAAATATTAGCTATTAATGGCTTTCCAGATGCGACCATTACAAATTATAACAATGATGTTTTTACTTGCGAATCATCATGCGAAGATCATTTGTACGATGAAGAATGGCGCTATTACTGGATAGTTAACATACCTCATAACTATCAAATAACAGAAATGACATGTGAGGATAGCTGTGATTCATATCTGAGAACGTGGGGTGATAAACAAATTGAATGCATAATTGAAAAGTTATGCCCATCGCACACCCATGTTATTTTTAAATACGGAGTAATAAATGCATAGAATTGACACACCAACAGCCCAAAAAGATAAGTTTGGACACGGAAAAAACGGCTTTACTCGAGGGAATCCTCAAACCGGCACCCCGGCAACACAAATTGATTATTCGTATTGTGACGCTATTCAAGAAGAAATTGCTAATGTTATAGAGTCAAAGGGAGTAACGCTTGATAAATCAAAACATGATCAGCTCAAGCTCGCAATTCAACAGTATGTTATAGATGGTAAAGTACAATTAAGCTCAGCAACGAATAGTACAGCGGAAGACCAAGCAGCAACGCCTTTAGCAGTAAAAAATACTTATGATTTGGCAAGTTTAATCATTGATACGTTTAGACCACTGGATTTTGAATCTGTAATATTTTCACCGGATAAGATGTTTCATGCTGTTGTGAGAAATGACGGCGTTGTTGGACTATATAACTCAA
>NZ_JAFNOP010000032.1:0-521 GCF_026536195.1 Gilliamella sp. B2969 | reverse complement strand
TCACATAACAAAAAAGCCCGTCTATTGCTAGCGGGCTTTTTTATGCGTTTAAATTTTGATTATGGACTAATTATATATGCTTATTTGCGCAATGTCAAGCATTTTCACTGCAATGTTTAACATTTTTACTACTTTTATTGAAAAATGGATAAATATTCCCTCCCACAAAACTTTGTGCCTGATTCAAAATATTGATAATGTCGTGAGGCCTTTTACCTATCGCTTTCGCTTGTGCATTACAAGACACATTCTTTAAGTAATACGCCACTAACACCGTCCATTGCACCGGATTATATTCTTTCAAACTCAAAACAGCATTATCAACAACCTCTGCTTCTTGCTCTGTCAAATATTGGCGATAATCAAAATCTCGAGCCGCTCCAGCAACAACCGATGATTGTGATGGATATTCTGTTCCTATACGCTTAACAATGCGGGTATTTCGCCATGCCGTTAAAATATCTTTCGTCTCTTTCATTGTGACCTCTTCTTTATTCCACTATTTTTTATGCTGTTATTGG
>NZ_JAFNOP010000031.1:0-521 GCF_026536195.1 Gilliamella sp. B2969 | reverse complement strand
GCATACGGTTTTGCCAGTCTGACCCATAAGCTCTCTTCACCGCTGTTCCAGCTTTTCAGGTCAAAGTTAAACTTAACCCGATACCGACCCTGAGTGTCAATATAACCATAGGTGTCATTATCCGGACTGGTCACCCGTGCCGGTAAGGTGCCGCTGATTTGTGGCCATGCTATCGGTTTAGGGCGGTAGGGTTTTAATACCTGATACGGGATGGCGGTAAATACTACTTCATAAGCATCCGTGCGGTTACCGTGCCCAGCCACACTTATAATGATAAACCCCTCTTGCGTATCGGCTAACGGGTTACCTGTTATGCGAATACGTTGACCCGGTACTAGCTGACAGCGGTTACTTTTACCGCTGATGATTACCTGACTACTGATTGCCTGTTCATGACGAATACGCGCATACCATGTCCCACTTTCAATGCTGTTATCCTGGTCACCTTCGCGGTTACCATTTTGCTCCCCTGCCGCAAAACGGTTGGCTGTATCGCTATCACGACCGGCATTAGCCGTGCC
>NZ_JAFNOP010000030.1:0-527 GCF_026536195.1 Gilliamella sp. B2969 | reverse complement strand
CTTGGGGTGGCGGCGACAGTGCCGGTCCCGCTGATATCTGGACTCCAGGTAAAGGCTTCCTGGTGCAGTCCTCTGAGCCATCAAGTTACAGTCGTAACTTCCCGACTACTGGTGCTAATAATCTGTATTTTGATTTAGACATAGCTGGTGTTAAAGGTTCAGCATTGACATGGCCAACAGTCAGCCAAGGCGGTATTACCGCCACCGTGACGCCATCGCCCGATAATGCTAATAACATTCGCGTCACCCTCACAGGTCCGGTGGCAACAGCATCCCAACGGAGTTCAGCCACACCGGGTAGTCTTGCTACTCCTACCTTGCCGCAGACTTTTGTGTTAGTCGGTAAAGATAGTAGTAATAGTGAAGTCGTAAGTTATGGTTTTGAGTTAAAGCAGTGGTTCGTCAACCGCGGAGATAAATTTGATACTTATGTTAACACCTCATCCTGGTGTAGCAATTTAGGCGGCGGTTACCGCCTGCCACAGGTCAAAGACTTAACTAACGCAAAGTGTGGCGTCAATAATAGC
>NZ_JAFNOP010000025.1:0-1208 GCF_026536195.1 Gilliamella sp. B2969 | reverse complement strand
GATTTTGAATCTGTAATATTTTCACCGGATAAGATGTTTCATGCTGTTGTGAGAAATGACGGCGTTGTTGGACTATATAACTCAAAAACAGATAAACTAGTTTGGGCTGTTAGCCCTGATGGCGGTTTGATTAATGGATACATAAATGCCGATAAAATCAAAGGACTACAATACAATTCAGCTTTAAATAGTGATGCATCGGATCAAATCGCTACACCGCTTGCAGTTAAAAATACAAATAGCAGAATCACAGATGTGCATAATATTGTATTAAATATAAATGATAAATTTAATACAAATAATATTGAATCACGCGTCTACTCACATGATAAACGTTTCTATTTAATTGTCAGAGATGACGGCACAGTTGGTATGTATAACGCAGTAACCAATTCGCTAATGTGGGGATTTGATGCTAACGGGTTACTTGGGGTGGGGAAAATAGGAACAGCTAATATTTTCGATTTAGAACAATTTTTCAACGATAGAATGCCTGTTGGAGTACCGCTTCCATGGCCAACAATAACACCCCCGCCAAATTTTTTAATTTGTAACGGATGGTTATTTGACAAATCAAAATACCCGAGGCTTGCAGCAGCATACCCGTCTGGAGTTTTACCAGAAATGCGTGCTAGTACAATAAGAGGGTTAGATGCGGGACGTGGTATAGACGTTGATCGCACAATACTTAGTGAACAAGGCGATGCAATGAGAAACTTAACTGGTACGTTTGGGTTTGAATCAAACATTGGCGGCAAATCAGGAGCTCCTAACGTGTCCGGTGTGTTTTATGCAGTTCCTGACCCATCAAGAACACACTTAGCCGCCGGAACCGGTGGCGACAATACAACAGTAGTACTTGATGCATCAAGACAAGTGCCTGTTGCGCATGAGTTTCGAGTTCGTAGCACAGCATTTTTATATATAGTTCGTGCAGCATAATTTTTAGGAGCATTATTTATGAAATATCAATTACAACCAGCATTCGCTGAATTTAACACTGACGGTTTTGTAGTAACTGCTGGGTATGCTTTAGTTTATAACACCAATCCGGAAACTGGTGAATTTGTTAGCGCGACATACGAATATCTCGCAGTCGGTCTTGGTATACCTCCGCATGTTTGTTTAGATGCACCCAAACAAGTAGAAGATGATCATGCAATTGTTCGTCAATGTGACAAATGGATATACCCAGTGGATCATCGTGG